>CAJVYJ010000007.1 GCA_913009475.1 uncultured Actinomycetes bacterium
GCGATAGGCTTTCGCGTGGCTCTAGGTTTCGAGCAAAAACACTTTGATCTAAAGTATATATATATATATTTTTTTTTTTAATGATACGGCGACCACCGAGATCTACACTCTTTCCCTACACGACGCTCTTCCGATCTAATTGACAATCAAGGCCCAAGAAGCCTTGGGGCAAGCTCAGAGTTTGGCTCAAAATTCAGGTAACGCTGAAATAACTCCCGAGCACTTACTTAAGGCCCTAGTTGAGCAGCCCAAAGGGGTAATAAGAGCTATTTTAGAGAAGCTGCAGATTGACATAGGAGCGTTGATGGAGGGTTTGGACGCTATATTAAGTAAAAAACCTAAAGTCAGTGGGGCCGCGGCTATGCCTCAGGCTTCAGCGGCTTTAGGCAAAGTCCTCAATGAAGCTGAATCTCGAGCAAAACAACTTAAAGATGAATATATAAGTACGGAACACTTACTAATAGCCATAGTTAAATTCGGCGGTCCCGGCGGTAAGCTTTTAAAATCGCTCGGACTCAACCAGGCCGATTTGCTTAAAGCCCTGGCCGACATCCGGGGAACACAAAGAGTAACCGATCAAAATCCTGAAGATAAGTATCAAGCCCTAGAGCAATATGGTCGTGATTTGACGTCTCTGGCTCGGCAAGGTCGCCTTGATCCGGTAATAGGACGCGATGATGAAATCAGGCGTTTAATCCAAGTTCTTTCTCGGCGTACCAAGAATAATCCCGTTTTAATTGGTGAGCCCGGCGTTGGTAAAACAGCCGTAGTCGAGGGTTTGGCCCAACGGATTGTCAGCGGCGATATCCCCGAAGGCCTAAAAAATAAGCGGGTTATCGCGTTGGATATAGGCGCTCTGGTCGCGGGGTCAAAATATCGCGGTGAATTCGAGGACCGCTTAAAAGCAGTGCTAAAAGAGGTGATAGCCGGCGAAGGTGAGATAATTTTATTTATTGATGAGCTCCATACGCTTGTGGGCGCCGGCGCGGCCGAGGGTTCCGTGGACGCCTCCAACATGTTAAAGCCGGCTTTAGCGCGCGGTGAATTAAAGGCTATTGGTGCCACGACCTTAGATGAATTTCGTCAACATATCGAAAAAGACGCCGCTTTGGAACGACGTTTTCAGCCGATTTTGGTCAATGAGCCGTCAGTTGAGGACACTATCGCGATTTTGAGGGGGCTAAAGGAGCGTTATGAGATTCATCATGGGGTCCGCATCAAAGATTCAGCGTTAATATCGGCGGCTGTCCTGTCAAACCGCTATATTACGGCCCGCTATCTGCCTGATAAGGCCATTGATTTAATCGACGAAGCTGCTTCACGTCTGCGGATAGAGATCGATTCAATGCCGATTGAAATAGATGAAATCGAACGTCAAAGGATTAAGTTGGAGATAGAGAAGACGGCCTTAAAAAATGAGAAAGATAAAAATTCTCAAGAACGGCTGGAAAAATTAAAAAAGGAACTCTCGGACCTGAGTGAGAAAGGCGACGCCCTAAAAGCGCATTGGCAGAATGAGAAAAATCAGATTCAGTTTATTAGAGGCCTTAAAGAGAAGATCGAGCAGATGAAAATCGATGAACAGCGGGCTGAGCGTGAAGGCGATCTTTCTAAAGTCGCCAAAATCCGTTATGGTGATTTGCCGAAACTTGAGAAGGAGATAAAGGAGCGCAACCAGCGTTTGGAAGAACTGCAATCGAAAAAAAAGATGTTAAAAGAAGAAGTAGATGATGAAGACGTTGCTCAAGTCGTAGCTAAATGGACCGGTATTCCCGTTTCCCGTTTAATCGAGGGCGAAACATCGAAACTGGTGGAGATGGAGAAGCGATTGGCGCTTAGAGTCATTGGCCAAGAAGAAGCTATAACGGCCGTATCCAACGCGATTAGGCGAACCAGAGCCGGGTTAAGCGACCCGAATCGTCCAATCGGCTCATTTATTTTTCTCGGGCCGACCGGTGTTGGTAAGACGGAACTGGCTAAGGCCTTGGCGGAATTTCTCTTTGACGATGAAAAAGCTATGGTGCGTCTGGATATGAGTGAATATATGGAGAAGTTTTCGGTCTCTCGCTTAGTGGGAGCCCCGCCCGGTTATGTCGGTTATGAGCAGGGTGGACAATTGACTGAGGCCGTGCGCCGCCGACCCTATTCCGTAGTACTCTTAGATGAAATCGAGAAAGCTAATAATGATGTTTTTAATATACTTTTACAAATCCTGGATGACGGTCGTTTAACCGATGGCCACGGCAGGACCGTAGATTTTAAAAACGCGATTATTATTATGACTTCAAATATCGGCAGTCAATGGATACAAGAGTTATCGGGGAAGGACCCTCGGGAGTTAAAGAGCCGTATTAACGATGCTTTAAAAATCCAATTCCGGCCCGAATTTTTAAACCGTATAGATGAAGTAATTATATTTAACAGTCTTTCTATTGAAGAGATTGCCAAGATTGTGGATATTCAGGTTGAATATTTAAGGGACCGCTTACTTGATCGCAAGATTACCTTTTCACTGACGGAGGCGGCTAAAGAGCTGATTGGCCTGGAGGGTTTTGACCCTGTCTATGGCGCTCGTCCGCTAAAAAGGGTAATTCAGCGCAAAATCCAGGACCCCTTGGCCTTAAAAATTTTAAACGGTGAGGTCAAAGAGGGGGACCATCTGATCATCGACGCCGTTAATAATCAGATCACTATTAATAAGCAGGAATATACTTAGACAGGCTCTCTGGTTTCATTTCCCAGCGCTCGGGTATCTAAAATTATATCTATAAATTATTCCGCCAATGGCTTTTAAGAAAAAGCGCTTATCATAATGGTATTTGATTTTATTTTGAAATATCGAAAGGAGAATTTGGTGGCGACAAATATCAAACCGGATACGATTCGTCAAATATTAAATCTCAGCGCCAACGCCGATTATATAGTTAGTTTTTACTTAAATGTTGACGGCGGCAAATATCCTCGTAAACAAGAGCTTGAGGTTGATTTAAAGGCGTTGTTAAGAAGCGCCGCTAAAGAGTGGTTAGGCTCTGACAAACTAAATCGAAGTCAAAAAAAGTTCTTGGAAACTGATTTCGAAAAAATTTCTAACTTTGTCCAATTTGAGCTGGACCGCCGTAGTATCAAAGGCTTAGTCATCTTTTCTTCCTCGGGGAGTGATATTTGGCAAGTATTGACTTTACCGGTGACCGTGCCCTCGTTTATTAAAATCGGCAAGGAGCCGTATATTAAGCATCTGGCCGCGGTCATTGATCAGTTCAAACGGTACTGTACCGTTGTTATCGATCGGAAAAAGGCGAGAATATTCTCTGTTTATCTAGGCGGCATCGAAGAGTATCTGGGCTTTTTTGAGGATGACGTGCCGGCCAAGGTCAAAGAAGGAGAATGGGCAAATCTTAGAGAAAAGAAGATTGCCAATCATATCGAAGATCATGTTCAGCGGCATTTAAAAAATGTTGCCGATAAAACTAAAATATTTTTTAAAAGGGAAAAATGTGATCGTTTAATAATAGGCGGCCGCAAAGACATTGTCTCCAAATTCATCTCTCTTCTCCAGCCTTTTCTGCGTGAATGTGTAAGCGGAGAATTTTTAGCGCAGCCCGCGCTTCCCTTAAGTAAGATTCTTGAATATAGCCTTGATTGTGAGCGAGAGGCGGAAAAAAGAGAAGAGGCGGTGCTTTTAAAAAAATTAATTAACTCGGAAAAGCCGGAGGGGGCCGGAGTTGTCGGGCTTGAACCGACTATTGAAGCTTTGACGACGGGCCAGGTCCAGTCTTTGATTATCTCCGATAGTCTCAAGTTCAGCGGTGGTGTTTGTCGCCAATGCCATTTTATATCGACTTACCTGGAAACTTGTCCTGTCTGCGGTCGACAATTAGAACATCACGATGATCTGGCTGAAGAACTAATTCAGCAAGCCATCAATAATAATTGTCGGTTAAACTATATCAAATATAATCCTGAATTTGCTAAAAAATATCAAGCGGGTGCATTTTTAAGATTTGCTGTATAATAAAACAGCTTAATTTTTATAGTTAGTATTATTATAAGAATTTAAGCTGTTAAGAGTGAAAATATTCTTATATGGAGGTGAAGAGAGTTCTTCAGGCTGGTTTTAAAAGTAGGAATGTAAATAATTAATAGCAGATGGGAGTGGAATAATTATGGTTGATGCGGAAGATAAGGATAAAAACTTACCAACAACTAAGACGTCAACCGGCATGGACCCTAAGGTAGCCGGGCTGCTCTGTTATTTATTTGGGTGGATCAGTGGGTTGATATTCTTTTTAATTGAAAAAGAGGATAAAGATATAAGATTTCACGCTATGCAATCTATCTTGCTCAGTGTTGCTCTATTTGCTATATGGATAGGGTTGGCGATAATATTTGGTATTATCGGTTTTATTCCAGGAATAGGTATTTTGTTGCTGGTAATTTCTCCCCTAATTTATTTGGTAGTCTGGATAGGCAGTATAGTAATCTGGATAATGTTAATGGTTAAAGCTTATCAAGGCGAGAAATGGAAACTTCCGATAATTGGCGATATCGCGGAAAAAAACGCTTAAAGGTAACGAAAATTAATCAAAAAAAAGGAGAAGACTAACTTGAATCTTCTCCTTTTTATAAACTCTAATTAAATTTATTTAATTAATACTTTTATTTCCCAAGTCGCCTAAGTAAGTATTGGAGGACAAGAACTGTATCTCTCGCTCCAACGATTCAATTTCCAGTAGCATTGAAAGGGGAATATTATCAAATGGCAGCTTGTGATGTAGATCGTCCAGCTTAGCTTGCAGTTTGGTTAATTTATGTTCAAGGTGTTCAGCCATATTGGTCTCCTTTAATGGAATATCGACATTATATACCCTATGGGGTATTGTTTCAATAACAATTTTAATTAAAAGCAATCATGCTGGAAATTTTTAAAATAATTATCAATATTTTTTGTTTTGACTTAGTAGTTTAATCAAATAATAATGGAAACGCAAGTTGACAATGGCTTATTGGTAGGTGACAATGTTTATAATATTATTGAAGTGTAAACAAGAGAGGTATTTATGAAAGTCGGTTATCCTCAGGCACTTCTTTATTACAAATATTTCCCTCTTTGGGAGCGGTTTTTAGGTGGACTGGGCGCTGAAGTAGTATTATCCGGCGCTACCACAAAAAATACTGTCAGTATGGGGACTATTGCCGCGGAAAGCGAGCTTTGTTTGCCGGTAAAAGTTTTCTATGGGCATTTGTTGGAGTTGAAAGATAAGGTCGATACGATATTTGTTCCTCGTTTTGTCAGTGTGGAAAAAAAATCATATACTTGCCCGAAATTCTTAGGTCTGCCGGACATGATTCGTTCAATAAATGATGAATTGCCGCCGTTGATTACGCCCAAAATTGATTTGGATAAGGGTTGGCGTGAATATTTTCGGACCATTCATGAACTGGGCTCTAATTTTTCCAGTAGCAAAAGAAAAATATTTAGCGCCTATCGCGCCGGTGTGCTCGCCCTACGTGATTATCATAACCAACTGCAAGCCGGAAGTACCCCTATAGAATTTCTTGAGAAAAAAAAGTATAGAAAAGTTAAAAAAACGGGATTAAAAATAGGGCTTGCCGGCCATCCCTATAATATATATGACACCTATACCAGTATGAATCTTATAAAAAGGTTAAGAGAGATGGGCGCTGAGGTCGAAACCGCGGAGATGTTGGATGATAATATTATAAAACGTGAGGCGGCGCGCTTACCTAAGAAATTGTTTTGGACTTATGAAAAAGAAGTTGTCGGCACTGTTTTTCATTGGGCGCATACGCATTCGGTGGATGGCATCATTTATGTACTTTCGTTTGCCTGCGGGCCCGATTCGCTGATTCAGGTTATTTTAGAGCATGAATTGCGGAGTGACACGGCGTTGCCGATGATGTCGCTTGTAGTTGATGAGCATAGCGGTGAAGCCGGGTTAATAACCAGAGTTGAGGCTTTTGTAGATATGTTGCAACGTAAAAAGATGGCGCAATTATGCTAGCCGCTTTCCCCCGTATGGGCCATATCGACATTCTCTTGGGTGATTTACTGGATCGGCTGGGCATAGATTACCTTTTGCCGCCGGTTAATTCTGAAAAAACGTTGGTGCTGGGTGCTAAATACGCGCCTGAGTTCTCCTGTTTGCCACTTAAGCTTAATATAGGTAATTTTATTGAGGCTTTGGAACTGGGCGCGGATACCTTAATAATGGCCGGTGGGCGCGGGCCTTGTCGTTTTGGCTATTACGCGGAAATTGAAAGGCGCATATTGAAAGACGCCGGTTATGATTTTAACATGATAACAATTGAACCGCCGTCATTAGGTTTCTTTAAATTTGTCGGTCCGATAAAAAAAGTCTCGGGTAAATCGATTCGGAAAATTTGGCGGGCCTTAAAAGAGAGCTTTCCCAAAGCCAGGGCTTTTGACCAATTAGAAAAATTAGTTCTTAAGACCCGTTGTTATGAGATTAAGACAGGCGCGACTACTAAGGCCTATAAAAAAGCTTTGGATGTTTTATCCAAGATCTCCGGACCGAAGGAGGTTGACGGTTATTTAGAGGAGGCGCTGGCCTTGGTGGAGGGAGTCGAGAAAAATCTTGACAGGTCGGTTCTGAAGGTCGGTATAATCGGAGAATTCTTCATCTTGTTGGATCCATTTGCTAACTTGGATATCGAAGAATGGCTTGGCATCCGTAACGTATACCTTGAAAGGTCGGTTTATGTAACGGACTGGATAGGGCCGACGGCCAATAATCCGGTTGGCGGGGTTTCGGATACTCATTTAGCTAAACTGGCTGAAAACTATCTTTCTCATTTTGTCGGCGGTGAAGGCCTGGCCAGCGTCGGCCATACTATTCACTATGCTAATCAGGGATTTGACGGGATCATTCATCTCTTTCCCTTTACTTGTATGCCTGAGACTATAGCGAAAACGATTTTACCAAGCGTAGGTCGTGACCTTGATATTCCTATCATTCATTTTACTATTGACGAACAGACCGGCAAGGCGGGGGTAGCGACGCGCCTGGAGGCTTTCTTGGATTTACTTTGGAGTCGTAAAAGGCAGAATGAAAAAAAACGGCTGGTCAAGTCTCGGCAGCTTGTTTGAGCTTTATTTTGGGGACGGGTAAAAAGATAAATTAAAAAGTTATACTATAGGCAGAGGGTTACAAAAAGGAGAATATCTATGGGTGACCATATAAAAGAAGATGCATTTTTAGGTATTGATGTCGGTTCCGTGAGTACTAATCTCGCGGTAATCAATGTTAAAGGTGAGGTGCTTGCGTATATTTATAGACGTACGCAAGGCCAGCCGATTAAGGCGGTTCAACAAGGCCTTAAAGAGCTGGAGTCTGAGTTGCCGGGCGATATAAGTATCTTAGGTGTGGGAACGACCGGCAGCGCCCGTTATCTTTCCGGGGTCGTCGTCGGAGCTGATATTGTTAAGAATGAGATTACGGCCCACGCGGTTGCTGCCGGTCATGTAGCTCCGGAAGTACGGACGGTCTTGGAAATCGGGGGACAGGATTCAAAGATAATATTATTAAAAGACGGTATTGTTGTGGATTTTGCCATGAATTCAGTTTGCGCCGCCGGCACGGGCTCTTTCTTAGACCACCAATCGGCACGTCTGGGTATTCCTATCGAGGAATTTGGTGATTACGCGTTAAAGGCCGATGAAGGCGCGCAGATAGCCGGACGCTGTTCGGTCTTCGCGGAATCAGATATGATCCATAAACAACAGGTCGGTTATGGTTTAGAAGAGATTATCTATGGTCTCTGCCAAGCTTTGGTGCGTAACTATCTTAATAATCTGGCTAAAGGCAAGGACTTATTGGGCCCCCTGGTTTTTCAAGGTGGCGTAGCGGCTAATTCCGGTATGAAACGGGCGTTTGAGGCGGCCTTGAATACCGAAGTCATAATCCCCAAATACTATAATGTTATGGGTGCTATCGGCGCCGCGCTTTTAGCGCATGAGAGCATGATGTTTGAGGAGCGCAAGACTAATTTCAAAGGTTTTGCCGCGGCTGATTTTAACTATAAGACCAGCAGCTTTTCATGCGGCTGTTGTGAAAATAATTGCGAGATAATTAAAATCAAAGTTGACGATAAAGTGTTGGCTCGCTGGGGCGGTCGCTGTGGTAAGTGGGAGTTGGACCAAGCCAATCGCCGGCGAGATACCTCCGGTGTGAGCAGTAGCGTATAGCAACGGATTTCGTTTCCGTTTCACGCCTTTTATCCTCTGCTCTTTTGCTGCCACTGTCATTCTAATGTCCCAACAGTAGAGACGTTGCATGCAACGTCTCTACACCATTCCCCATAACCCGTCACCCGACCGACCTTACGTTTGTCATTCTCGACCCCGATCGGGAATCCACGGCCAACCGTACTTTTCGGCTGGGACTCTAGGCGCGACGCGAATCACCTTCTTTTGGAGAATACTGACAATCGCTCTTTTATTTAGTTGCTAAGAATAATCTATTATAGTAAATTGTTAAATTAAGTAACAATAGTAACAACCGAGATGTTTCTATTAATTATTAATGAGGTGAAAAAGTGGCGAAAATATTGGAAAAAAGAAAAGTTCGTCCTGATGTTTATTTTTTTCGGTTGTCAACGCCTGAAATAGCGAAAAAAGCTAAAGCCGGGCAGTTTATTATCTTAATACTGCATGAACATGGTGAACGAATTCCTATATCATTAGCGGATATAAATCCTGAAGACGGCAGTGTAAGTATAATGTTTATGACGGTTGGTAAGACCTCGACAGAGATGGCGACGTTCGAAGTCGGCGATGAGATAGCTGACGTTGTCGGACCACTGGGCAATCCCTCGCATGTGAAAAATTTTGGGAAAGTCGTCTTAGTCGGCGGTGGATTTGGCGTGGCTCCGCTTTATCCGATTGCGAAAGCGTTAAAAGCAGCCGGCAATGAAATAGTGACGGTGATGGGTGCACGCAATGCCGATCTATTGCTTTACGAGGAAGAGATGGCTGCGACCAGTGATAAAGTCTTAGTAACGACTGATGACGGCAGTAAAGGGATAAAAGGGGTAGTGACTTTAGCCTTGGAAGACGAGCTTAAGGCAGGCGTAGATCTTGTTTTAGCGGTAGGTGCGGCAATAATGATGAAATTTGTCGCCAAAACAACAGAGCCGTATAATGTCAAGACTATTGTAAGTTTAAATCCGATTATGGTCGATGGCACCGGTATGTGCGGTGCTTGTCGCGTTTCAATCGGCGGCGAGACTAAATTTGGTTGCACTGATGGTCCGGAATTTGACGGACATCTGGTCGATTGGGATTTGTTGATGAGCCGACAAAGAATGTACTTAAAAGAAGAAAAAGAAGCAATGGAGCGATACAGCTGTAATTGCGTGCCAATAAGCTGACGGAGGTTTAATCTTGGCTGATGAAGTAAAAAAAAGACCAAAAATAATTCCTAAACAAATTCCTATGCCGGAGCAAGATCCTATTGAGCGCGGCAAAAATTTTAATGAGGTTGCCTTGGGTTTCACCGAGGAGCAAGCTTTGGCCGAGGCGCAGCGTTGTCTGGGTTGCCTTAAGCCGCCTTGTGTAAGGGGTTGTCCCGTAGAAGTGCCGATTAAAGATTTTATTATCTTAATGCAAGAGAAAGATTTTATTGGCGCCGCCAATAAAATTAAGGAAAAAAGTATGCTGCCGGCGGTTTGCGGTCGCGTTTGTCCCCAAGAGGACCAGTGTGAAAAGGTCTGTGTTGTCGGTAAAAAATTTGATCCGGTCTCAATCGGCCGTTTGGAAAGATTTGTGGCGGATTATGAACGCCAATCAGGCACAAAAAGTAAGGTGGAGATGGCCTCGTCGACAGGAAAAAAAGTCGCCATTGTCGGGAGTGGTCCCTCAGGCGTTACGGCCGCCGGTGACCTGGCTAAAATGGGACACAATGTAACTATTTTTGAAGCTTTGCATAAACCCGGCGGCGTGTTGATTTATGGTATTCCTGAATTTCGTTTGCCGAAAAGTATTGTCGCTTCGGAAATAGACGGCCTAAAAGATATGGGTGTCGAGATTAAGACTAACGCCGTAATAGGTAAGTTATACACGGTTGACGAGTTAATGGATGATTTTGATGCTGTTTTTATAGGCACTGGGGCCGGTCTGCCGGTCTTTATGGGTATTGAAGGAGAAAATTTAAACGGAGTTTACTCGGCGAACGAATTTTTAACCAGAACCAATTTAATGAAAGCCTATGATTTTCCGGAGTTCGATACCCCAATCAAGATTGGGGGCCGAGTAGTGGTAATCGGCGGCGGTAACGTAGCCATGGATTCGGTTCGTACAGCTTTAAGGTTGGGAGCTAAAGAGGCATCGATTGTTTATCGTCGCAGCCATGAAGAGCTGCCGGCTCGAGCGGAAGAAGTACATCACGCTAAAGAAGAGGGAATCAAGTTCGAGATGTTGACCGGCCCGATTAAAATTATTGATAACGGTGAGGGTTGGGTAAAAGCAATCGAATGCATGCGGATGGAATTAGTCGAGCCGGATGATTCCGGTCGGCGTCGACCGATACCGATAGAAGGTTCTGAATTTCAAATAGATTGTGATATTGTAATTATGGCTATTGGCACTAACGCTAATCCATTGGTGCCCCAAAGCACTAGTGATCTTGAGCTTAATAAGCGCGGTTACATATTGGCGAGTGAGGAGACCGGCGCTACCAGTCGGCCCGGTATTTTCGCCGGCGGTGACATTGTCACCGGTTCCGCCACGGTTATCCTAGCCATGGGAGCCGGTCGTAAGGCGGCAAACGCTATACATAAATATTTAGTCGGCGAGGAAGATGAAGAATTATCCGGTAATGGAGATAATCCGGTTTCGTAGCGCTAATATTTATATAAGATTATTATATCTGCCGGAAAAGGTATAATTAGCCGAATAATATTCATTGGCTTTTTAGGGTTCCTCTTAAATGAGGGCAAACGGTTCAAGTTATCCCTCAGTTAAACGATGCCTTTACTTTACCCAAAATGATACTTACCCGGTTTTTCTTGGCTTCTAAGTAAATTTGACGTTTCCATGGTCGCGTTTATGGTTACAGCTATCCCGGCGACAATATTCTCCACCGACTTAAGGCTAAACATTTTCGGACATTATAAGCGGTATGAGGATATTGTTACTCTAAGGTATTAAACTCAAAAGTATTAAATTTCTCAATTTGTTATCAATTTATCGGTTGCTATCTAAGAAAGTAAGTTTATAGCGTTTTCAAAATGGGTATAAAAATGGTTATAGTTATAGTTATTTAAATTTAAAGATTTAAAGCAGAAACATTTTCATGTTATGAAGGGAGACAAAAGTGGCTAAGACAAAAGTTGCGCCTCGTTATCAAGAAAAAACAATAGAAGCGGATAAAATCGCTATTAGCTCGCATTATGATTTGCCGCCTGAATTCTTTTCGACTTTTTTAGGGCCGCGGATGGCTTATTCGTGCGCTTATTTTACTGATGAAGGCAATGATTTGGCTCAAGCTGAAGCCGATAAACTAAAGCTGACCGCTCAAAAGTTAAGGCTGAAATCCGAAGATAGATTACTTGATTTAGGTTGCGGCTGGGGTAGTTTTCTCTTTTACGCGGCCGAAAAATACGGTTGTCGGACGCTAGGTATTACTCTGGCGCAGGAACAGGCAAAGTTTGTCAATGACAAAGCGGCCGAGTTAGGCATAAGCAATCAAGTTGAAGCGGAGCTTGTTCATGTTTATGAGATGGCCGAGCGCTTTCAGCCAAAATCATTTGATAAAATTGTTACCGTCGGTGCGATTGAGCACATAGAAGATCTTAACTTAACTTTTAGTAATGCCAACAAACTGTTAAAGGATGACGGCCTATTTTTAGTTCATGGCATGACCAGGCCTTGGAAGAGCAGGGCCGAAGAGTTAGCCGGTGATCGTAGAGAAACTGATGATTTGCTGGAAAAACACTTCGGCGTCGGCCACTGGAAGAGTTTGTGGGAAGTTATCCAGGCCCTTGAATATTCAGGCTTCGAAGTTTTAGACCATGAGAATATTACTTATCATTATCAACTTACGGTGCGTCGTTGGCTGGAAAATTTAGAAAAAAATGAGAGTTCAATTGCCGGCAAGATTATTTCTGATGAGAAATATCGGGAGTTTATGGCGTTTATGGCTTCATATATTGTCTCGTTTGAATTAAGCGGCACTATTTGCAACCAGATTTTAGCGCAAAAACACAATCTCGGTTCTCTGCGCCCCAGGGGTTTAATGACCAGAGACCACATGATGATTTAAGGGAGGAGAAATTATGGACCTAACAGAGCTGTCACCGCGGGAAATCTTTGAAAATGTTTTACCTGATTTAGCTAAGCAACATTCGAATACCTCACGTGCCATCAACGCTGTACTGGCGATTGAGCTTACCGGGAATAACGGTGGTGCCTGGTCGTTGGACCTAACCGGTCCGCCTGAGACAACTCGGGGTATATGTGAAGGGGCGCAATGTGTTGTCAGAATGGAAGCTGATCGCTTCAGCAACCTTTTAAAAACCCGGAAAGTCTCACCATGGCTGATTGCTTATACTAAAAGAAAGATTAAGGTCGAAGGTGATATGCCAACGGTATTAAAAGTAGGCCAATTATTAACTTCAGCCGTCAGAGAAGAGAATGATTAATTAGTCAAGCTTCGTAACGGCGCCGGTATTCTCCCGCCTCGGTTAATGAATTCGGCGGCGGAGTATTTTGATGTCGCTATAATTGGCGTATTTCCCAACAAACCGCCGAAATCAGCGCGCTGGCCGACGGTCTTACCGGGAACCGGTATCAATCTGGCGGCTGTTGTCTTATTATTAATTATCCCGATAGCCATTTCATCGGCGATGATAGCGGAAATATTTTCTGACGATATATCTCCGGGCAAAGCTATCATATCAAGGCCGACTGAGCAGACCGCTGTCATGGCTTCCAGCTTTGACAAGGACAGGACTCCGTCCGCCGCCGCTTCCGCCATGGCCGAATCCTCGCTAACCGGGATGAAAGCGCCTGATAGCCCACCTGTTGCCGAGGCCGCGAAGGCTCCGCCTTTTTTAACGGCGTCATTTAATAGGGCCAAAGCGGCGGTAGTGCCGTGAGTTCCGCATTTTTCCAGCCCCATCTCCTCAAGAATCTCAGCTACGGAATCTCCTATGGTTGGTGTTGGCGCTAAAGATAAGTCAACAATGCCTTTGGACACGCCCAAACGTTGAGCTGCTTCTTGAGCGACCAACTCACCCACTCTGGTAATCTTAAAAGCGGTTTTCTTAATAATTTCCGCCAGTTCCGATAAGCCGGCGCTTTTATTGCCCGCGATAGCTGAGCGAATAACCCCTGGGCCGCTGATGCCGACATTAATTACCGTTTCGCCCTCGCCGAATCCGTGATAAGCGCCGGCCATAAATGGATTATCTTCCGGTATATTACAAAATACCACTAATTTGGCGCACCCGACTCCGTCGCGGTCAGCGGTTGCCGCCGCCGTATCTTTAATAATATCTCCTAAAAGCTTAACGGCGTCCATATTTATACCAGCTTTGGTGGTAGCAACGCCAATTGACGCGCAGACACGCTCAGTCGAAGATAACGCCTTAGGAATCGAGCTCAATAACAACCTGTCCCCTTTAGTGAAACCTTTGTGGACCAAGGCGGAAAAACCACCAAGAAAATCAATGCCTATATCAGCCGCTGCCTTATCAAGCATAACGGCTAGCGGAGTGATATCGGTAAAAGAGCCGGCATTTACTAAAGCGGCTATCGGTGTGACGGATACGCGTTTATTGATGATAGGAACACCGTATTTAGATTGAATCTCTTCCGCGACCGCGGTTAGATTTTTTGCCTTGGCGGTGATTTTCTTATAGATCTTCTGTTTCAGTTTAGACGGATTATCATCTATGCAATCCAAGAGATTAATGCCAATGGTTATAGTGCGAATATCAAGGCTTTGCTTTTGCAACATGGACACGGTCTCTAATATTTCCTTATGGCTGATGAACAAGTTTACTCCTTATGTAATTAAATTCTGTGCATAAAGTTGAAGAGATTTTCTTGCTGCAAAGATATTTGGACGCCTATTTTATCACCTGTTTGCGAGAGTAACGTTTTTAATGTATTAAAATTAATTTGCTCCTCGTCGATAGTGACCAACATTATCATAGAAAATATCTCATCCATTATAGTTTGACTGATATCCTCGATATTACAGCTGTTGTCGGCTAAAACCGAGCTTATTTTCGCAACGATGCCGACTTTGTCTTTTCCCAAAACCGTGAGTATGGCTTTCATGATAAGAATTCCTGACTTTTATTCGTTTAAACTATTCAATTTCTATCATAAAAATGGACGGCTGGCAAAGATATGGATGGCGGGAATGCGGCGGATGGGGGGCAGTGTGAGAGCGCAAGGCGTGAGAGCATGTAGTATCAGAGCTTGCTCTGATAATAAGCATGTAGGGGCGAGGCATGGCCTCGCCCGTGAAGACAGTGAAGGTGTAGCCGCAGAGCTGGCTTTGCTGAGAAACGTTTATTTTTTCTCTCGAAAAGACGTTGTCAATTCCCCCCAGCGAGGAAATTGCATCTCGGCTCTCGGCAGCGCTCCTCGCTCGGGAGCATAGGTCCCGGCGAGACCATGCTCGCTTTAGCCTCCGAGACGCTTTTCTCGTAGAATAAATAAATGGAATGGTAGACTTTTTGTGGACACTTCCTTAAGAGTCAGTTTTAATTCTTATAGGAGGTAAATAAATGAATGAACAACCAAGAAGAAAGTATAGTCCGGAGTTCAAGAAAGAAGCGGTCCAGTTAATTACCGAACAGGGCTACGGAGTAACAGAGGCAGCCAGAAATCTAGGTATTAACGCTGGTATGTTGGGTCGCTGGAAGAGCGAGTTTGCGCAGCAAAACAAGGGTAGTCGGCTGGGAAATGATGAGAAGACAGAACTTAGTCGTCTTCGGGAAGAAAACCGCCGACTTAAAATGGAGCGCGAAATACTAAAAAAGGCCACAGCCTTCTTCGCGAGCGAAACGAGATGAGATATAAGTTCATCAAAGTGGAGAAGGCAAATTATCCAATTACAATATTGTGTAAGGTGATGCAGGTGGCAAGAAGCGGCTATTATGCTTGGACAAGACGGCCTAAACCAATGCGACAAAGACAAAATGAGAAGCTTGTTCCTATAGTAAAAAAGATCCACGCTAAATCGGATGAAACCTATGGAACTCGCAGAATAGCCATGTCCCTAATAGCCAAGGGCATTTATTGCGGCCGAGCCAGAGCCCGCACGCTCATGAGACTTGCCGGTGTTCAGGTTAAACACAAGCGCAGATTTAAGATAACGACTGACAGCAAGCACAAGCTGGAGGTCTCACCTAATCTACTTGATCGCAACTTTACAAGCGATGAGCCTAATGTAGTCTGGGTTTCAGATATCACGTATGTCTGGACCGATGAGGGCTGGTTATATCTTGCAGTCGTCATTGATCTTTTCAACCGTCAGGTAGTGGGTTGGTCAATGCGTAAGCGCTTAGCAACAAAACTGGTTATAGATGCTTTTAAAATGGCCATATGGCGACGCCGGCCGGCCCCGGGTCTAATCTTTCACTCTGATCGCGGCAGCCAATATTGCAGCGCACTGTTTCGCAAAACCCTAAAAGCATATGGTGTGCTAAGTAGCATGAGCAAAAAAGGTGATTGTTGGGACAATGCGCCCGCTGAGAGCTTTTTTGCCAGTCTAAAAAAAGATCGCATCTACTGGCGGCACTACCATACCAGGGAGGAGGCAAAACAGGATATATTCGACTATCTGGAGATGTTTTACAATTCAGAACGTCTTCATTCATCACTGGGCTATGTTAGTCCCAGAGAGTTCGAGAATGCATGGCTGATTGCCAATGCATCCTAAGGAGAGTGTCCATTTTTACTGGACCATTCCACTTCAATGACGCTCAAGAATGATCAGGTGGTAAGGGAGGGTCGAGGGTCGATAAGGGCGTGATGGATTCACCCCCACCCCAGCCCTCCCCCGTCCAAGGGGGAGGGAGAAATATGGCTAACTCGCTCACGTCCAGGGGGAGGGAGAAATTTGTTAAACGGGGATGACAAACATAACTGTCACTCTGGGCAT
Source organism: uncultured Actinomycetes bacterium (assembly GCA_913009475.1). Taxonomy (GTDB): domain Bacteria; phylum Actinomycetota; class Aquicultoria; order CAJVYJ01; family CAJVYJ01; genus CAJVYJ01. The sequence goes on from CAJVYJ010000007.1 coordinate 16,161, forward strand.
ATTACTTAAAAATGTGTGCTGAGTTTCATTGTGTTGCCAGGTAAAGATATTTGTTTTTTAATAAAGTTTAAAACGGTTTAAAGATTGGTTGTGATTATGAAAAAAAAGTTGTCCTTTATGCAAAGGCTCGGATGTCAAGAAAAACGGTTTTTATGCTAATGGAAAACAGCGCTGGTTTTGTAAGAAATGTTGCAGATCTTTTAGCTGGATCAACAAGGGCTGTAAAAATGAAAAAGAAAAGATCTGGTTCAAAGAATGGATTGTTGAGGGGATGTCGGCAAGACTGTTGAGTAAATATAGTAATCATAGTCGAGACAAGATATATAGGATTATAAATTATTGGTTAAGTAAGTCCCCCAGTGATGATTTTTCTAACCTAAAGAACCAAAAGCACTTAATTATCGATGGTACTTTTCTTCATCGCCCCGTGAGTATTATCGCGCTTATGTATGCCGACACTAATTCAATAATTGACGGTCAGTATGATGTAAGGGAAAACTCGATTCCTCAACTGACAAGCTTTCTAAAGCCTTTAAAGGAAAAAGGCTTGTGTCCGATAAGCTGCACCACAGACGGCAACCCACAGGTAATAAAGACGCTTAAAAGCCTATGGCCCAGTATTATTATTCAAAGATGCGTAGTTCATATTCAAAGACAGGGCCTTGTTTGGTGTAGACAATATCCCAAACGACCGGACGCTAGAAAACTACGAAAGATTTTCTTAAAAACAAATAATATTAATAACAAAAAATCGAGAATTGATTTCATGAAAGAAATAAGTGAATGGGAGTTTAAATACGGCGAGAATATTAAAACAAAACCGGGGAGAGGAAGAGTATTTAGCGATCTTAAAAGAGCCAGAAGTATGCTTATTAAAGCTCTACCAAATATGTTTCATTATTTAGAAAATCCTAATATTCCCAGGTCGACAAATGCTCTAGAAGGATATTTTTCAAGACTTAAAGGAAACTATAGAAACCATAGAGGGCTAGCAAAAGAGAAGAGGGGTAATTACTTTGATTGGTACTTTAATCTGCGTCCCAGATAATAAAAAAAGCACACATTTTTAAGTAATATGCCCACTCTGAGCGGAAAGTTCAACTAAGAGCGAGCGAGACTCGTTTTTTCGGAGATCAATAGAAATTATCGCGCTTTAGCCAAACTTAAAACCGTATCGCGTGTCAATAATTTTAACTCCTCCTTGTTTTCAAGAAAACGCCCTACATCTTCTTGGATCAAGCCGAAGTCGACTTTTAACAACTTTTCTCTCAGAAAGGAATAAAAATTGGCTTCGTTGATTTTCTCCATATCACCGTGTGTTTGATTTATCGCGTTACTAAGTAAAGCATAATTTGGGGTCACTTCTTTACTCAGATACCAAATCAGATCGTAAAAATCTCTACCCTTGATATAAGGCCTAAAAAAACAAGCGTGTAGCTTGGTCGCGAAAAGCGAAGACAAGTCATAATGGGTTACGGTGAAAATATATGTCTTATTAACAAAAGAAATTTCTGTGTGGGCGCCGCCCGGTGGTTTGGAATCGATCTCTAATTTAATCATAAGTTTCTTACTTTTATGGTTGGTTAATTCGAGTTCGTAAAGGATGTCTAAAAATTTTATCTCAATGCCCTGAACCGTTCGTTGGTCCCGGCTCTTAAGCTCAGTGTTTAGCGCGTAATTACCTAACTGTCTTGAGAGATTTTGGGCAAAGTTTTCAAAGTTAAATCGTTTTTTATTTGTCAGAGAAAAATCAAGATCCTCCGAAAATCGTTTCAGGTCGTAAAGAATTCTTAAAGCGGTACCGCCAACGAAGCTTAAATTTCCGAAATAGCCTTGGTCGTAAATTATCTTCAAAATGAGAATTTGCAGGAATTCCCGAAGATGGTTTATCTTCGCTTCCGTGCCGGCAAAATCTCTTATTTGCGATGCTAAAATCTCAATCATTGTCTCAACTCGCCTTAATAAATTCACAAAATGAATTGACAACGGCAATCAATTTTTTACTATGAAAAAGTTCGGCGAATTTCTTCAGCTTGAAGAGTTTTAACTCGCCATAGTTCTGGAATCTAAATGAGAGCTCAAAAATATCCGGTTGCTGCGGATCAAAGCGGGCTAAATTTAGGTAGATAAAATCGACAACAGCTTTTTCGGGTGTTGCGATGAAAAAGGAATAGCCGTTTTCATCCTTTTCCTCAACAAAACCGGTAAAGCATAACGCGGATAAATGATGATAAGCAAAGACGCCAAGGGGATTGTTAAAATTCTTGGTCTTTCTGGTTGAAATTGATGTCAGGTCAGCGACGCGCTCGGGAATCAAGTCATAGAACATAAGCGCGTATGCCATACTGACATAAGACGGAGAGTATAATTGATTGGCGATAAAGACCCTGGAAAGATTGATCTTCCGATCGTTTTCATTTAAAAGATAGAGGCCTCGTTTAAGTTCCATAACGAGACCGCGTTTTTTCCAGGCGCTAACCTGATTTCTTAAAACCTGTTCATTGTCGCCTAAGGCAGTCAGGATACTACTTGATATTAATGGAGCTGCCGCAAATTTGTTCTTAAAGTCTAGATATTTCATTTCTCTCAATCATAAATTAATATTATATAAAGAAATGATATTAAAAGTAAGCGTCGCAGTCAAGGGTTAATTTAAGGAAAACAAAAGGGGACGTTGGTTGCAATTGTCGCATGGTTGGTAGCGAAAGCGTAGAGGGTAAGGGAGCGGAGAGCAGCGAGGGGAGAGCAGCGAGGGGAGAGGGCAGATAAAAGCGTGTGAGGCGTGAGAGCGTAAAACGTGTAGGGGCGAGGCGCGCCTCGCCCGTGAAACGTAAAACGTAATAAGGGCACGGTTGGTCGTGGATTCCCAGTCAAGCTGAGAATGACAAGCGTAGAGTGGGGGCGGGAATGACAAGCGTAGAGTGGGGGCGGGAATGACAAGCGTGAGGTGGGGCGGGAGATTATTCATCGGTTTTGTTCTCAATTAACGGCTTAATTTCCAAACGGTCATGATGTCGCTGTTTTCGATTTTTATGTTAAAGACCTTGTTTTTAGCGGGATAGGGATAATCTTCGGGATGGGTCCTATAGTTCGAGACGAAATAGTCGGTGTCTTTAATGTTGGATACATACTTTACCCTGGCTCTATCTTTTTTCGGGATAATCATTAAATTATCCATACCCGGCATATTGGCGACCATTATGTTTATGGATTTTGAATCGTCATTTTTCAGGATGAATTCCAAAGCTTGTTTATATGAGGTTCCCCAGTAGTCCATCTCAAAATTTTTTCTTAAATGTTGCTCTTTTTTTGATATCAGCGCGTTGAAGTAGACGCCTTGAAATGGGTGGCTCTTAACCATGAAATAAGTGACGCCGCTCATGTCGATAAGGAGCACGGCTATAATTATCGGCATAAAGTATCTGGAAGCTTTTATATTAGAAAGTTTCTGAAGACCGAATATTCCAATCAAAATAAATGGAGGATAGATATAGAACATCTGTCGCCAGCCGTCATATAATACGGAATGAAAAACTATGACAGCCAATAATGAGCCTAAAAAGATTCCCAAATAAAGCAGTTGGTTTCTATCGGGGGTATTTTTAATAAAATGAACCGGGTTTTTAACAATGCTTGCCAGAAGGATAGTTAATCCTATAATACCGATAATCAGATAAGTAATCGGGTTGGTTATAGCGAACCATATGGGAATATAAGTCCAGCTAAGCGCCGTGCTTCTGACCAGATGTCCGAACATTAAGATAGTGCCGTCCCAACGGAATTTGGACATATCTTTAAAAGCTTTGATAAAGTTAACAACCGGACTTTTCCATAAGTAAGGCCAAGTAGATATCAGCGCGAGCAGAAGGAAAAATATATAGAGGATGAAAGAAGTAATTGTCTTTTTTTTACCTTTTTCAAAAATGAGATCAGCTATGAAAAAAACCGCGAGAATCGGTACTATTATTATTCCCATTATTCTTAAGTTGATAAGCAGGCCGGTACTGATGCCGAGCAGTATAAAATATGCAAGGCCTCTTTTTTTAAACGCCAAAAAAGCCAAGAAAAAAGAGATTATGAACATAACCATAAAGGGGACATCTTTTGTATTGTAAAAAGAATGAGCGTAAATCAGAGGATTTATCAGGAGCAAAAGATAACCGATGACCGCGAGAAATATCTCATTGGTCAGATAATAAATCAATAGATAAAAAATAAAAGCTCCAAGCAGAAAAAATAGATGGCTGGTTAGATGGCGTGTGAGATAGATGCTTCTGGTATCATCCAGCTTCAGGGCTTTTTCCTCCAATATTAAAGGGAGCTCAAAGGCCACGCCATAGTCACTGTTGTTAAAATTTTTTAAATTATTCTCATGTTGAAAAGCATAGTCATAGGCGTGCATACCGATGTCTCTTTGTTCTCTTTCATCCCAAGAGATGCCATAGTTATCAAAGACAATCAGTCCGATTAAGAGGCTGATAAAAAAGATAAGGATTCCGATTTTATGTTTTTTGATTGAGCCAAGCAGGCTTAGCGCTATCGTGTTTAAGATTATATGAGGTTTATCTACGGTTTCTGTCATATGTCTGTATCATCTTATTTTTTCAATGATAATATGATACCTGAAAATCAAGAAGAGGGTAAGGGGATGTTGTTTTGGTTGCGTTGGCGGATAAAAAGAGGTGTGGAATCGATAAATAATAATAAGCTATAATGTCAATAAGAATTATGGAAAATCAAGATAAATATTAGAGTGGATATGTTGAATATATTAAGTACTATCGCAGCCGACTGATGAAATTTCTAAATAGTTTACAATCTCGTTATATCGGTATGGAAGCGCTGATAGCCGTTATTTTTTATACGATATTGGGCGGCAATCTTCAGGTGGGCGGAGTGCGGCTCCGCTTAACTTATCTGATAATCGCTTATCTGGCCTTAAAATATTTTTATCAAATGGACGGGCGCCTTTCTATCGGTGTTGCCTTGGGAATGCTGGTGGTTACGGCACTGTCATTGGCTGTCGGTGACCAAGCACGGGCGGAATGGGCGGCTCAGTCGGCTTATATTTTTTTGGTAATTGGAGTATTATGGCAGATAGGCGAGATGGTCACTCAAAAACAGCCGGCGGTCCAAACGCCGGATATGGAAGAGACTATAAGTGAGGAAGATTCCCTAATGACTAGCAGAAGACAAAAAATGATTTATCGCAATGACGCTTTATATTGGCGTCGCCGTGGGCTGGTGCTGGCTGTGGCCGCGATACTTGTTTTAGCTGTTGTTTTCGGCCCCGGTCAAGTGAAAAAGATTTTCAATCCTAAAAAACAGGTAGTTAAAAACCAGACAAATGATAATGTTACCTGGGAACGGTCGGGAAAAAAATTGGCAAAAGAGAAAAAGCCGGCTAAGAAAGTAGCCGCGGTCGTACCGGTCACTCCATCGGAGACTACACCGACAATTCAGGTCTTAAACGGTAACGGTCTGTCTAAAGAAGCGAGCAATATCGCGAATATGCTTGAGCAAAATAAAATCGGTAATATCTCCGCAACGGACCTTCCCGGTCATAATCAATTGGTGACCGTGGTGCGTTATCAAACCGGACGTAAGGCTCTGGCGGAAAAAGTCGCTAAAATATTGGCATCGGAGTATCCGGCCAAATTAACCGCGGACCTCGACGAGACTTCGCCAACTAATATTATAGTGGTGTTGGGGTTGGATAAGCTTGGCTTGGTCGATAGGGCCAAACTGAAAATAACGGTCAAGAACGGCAACGGCAAAGTCGGCGCGGCGGCGGCGATGGCATCATTGCTCAAACAAAACGGTTTTGTTAATGTTATAGCGGGTGACGCGGGTGAAAAACTTAGCAGCACTCGAGTTAAGTATAATTATATTGACATCTATGCCGCTAAGGTCATCAACAGTATAGTCGGTCAAACATATCAGTCTTCGATAGAGTCGACTTCGACATTACCAAAGGGAACGGTCACGGTTTTTCTAGGGCTTAAATGAGTCAAGAAAAACCCGCCTCAAATCTTCGGGGCCATATTCCTGCTTTACTCTTTTTACTGGTTGCTTCGTTGTTAACTTTTTTGCCTTGGTTTCTTAAGGGTAATAAAATCTTATTAGCCCTACCCGGGGACCCTTTTGGGGCGGTTTGGAGTTTATGGCGCGTTAGATTTTCCGTCCAGCATCATCTGCCTCTTGATTTTACCAAGCTGATTGGATACCCTTATGGATTTAAGCAAGCGATTAATGTTAATATCTTATGGAGCCGAATAACCTATCCTGTTGATATGCTTTTTGGCGAGATATTTACTTTCAATTTTTTTACTTTCATCAGTTTTCCCCTGACTGCGTTGACGATGTATTTATTGGGGTGGCAAGTAACTAAGAGTCGCGCCGCCGCTTTGGTAGCGGCTTTTATTTTCACTTTTTCCCCTTACCATCAGATGCGTTCGCTGCAACATTTAACGCTGGCGCACATTGAGTGGCTGCCGTTATTTTTCTTAGCGCTTATTAAACTGAAAGAGCGCCGTTCACCACTTCGCGGTTTATTTGTGGCG
>CAJVYJ010000008.1 GCA_913009475.1 uncultured Actinomycetes bacterium
AGATATATCAGTGTGACTGGAGTTCAGACGTGTGCTCTTCCGATCTGAAAAAAAGAAAAAAGCCAATGAAGCTATTAATATACCGGATTTATGCGCGAGTTTTGAGGCGGCGGTTGTCGATGTTCAAGTCTATAAGACACTTAAGGCCGCCCAGGAATTCGGCGTAAAAACCATTGTTTTAGCGGGCGGGGTCGCGGCCAATATGCGCTTAAGAAACGACTTGGCGGCGGCCGGCCAAGATTATCAATTATTCTATCCGTCACTCGCGCTCTGCTCCGACAACGCCGCGATGATCGCCTCCGCGGCGTTTTATCATTACCAACGGAAAGAATTTTTAACGCTTGATGCCGAACCAAACTCTAATATGAGGCTATAATACAAGCTCAAGCTTTTGGTTTATTATATTATTTTTAGGGAAAATATTTATTGGATAAAGTATTGATTTTACTTGATTGTTATTGTAGGATGTTTTAGCACTCTATATAGTAGAGTGCTAATTAACTTTAAAAGAGGAGGGTTGTAATATGAATTTAAAACCATTGGGTGATCGAGTCGTTGTAAAGCCGGGTGAGAAAGAGGAGATGACCAAGAGCGGCATTGTTCTGCCTGATACCGCCAAGGAAAAGCCGCAAGAAGGCGAGATCGTCGCAGTCGGTACCGGCAAGTACGAGGACGGGAAGCAAATCCCCTTGGAGGTTAAAGTCGGAGATAAGGTCGTTTATTCAAAGTATGGCGGCACTGAAATAAAGAATGACGGTGATGACTACCTTATCTTAAGAGAAAGTGACATTTTAGCCATTGTCGGCTGATCTGCTCCACCACCGTTTTTCTAATTAATTAACCAATTGTCAATTTACATAAAGGAGGGTAAGTATGGCCAAAGAATTAAAATACGATGAAGACGCGCGGCGAACACTGGAAGCCGGTGTCAATAAATTGGCCAACGCGGTAAAAGTTACCTTAGGACCGCGGGGTAGATATGTTGTACTGGACAAAAAGTTCGGTGCACCCACTATTACCAACGACGGCGTTACCATCGCTAAAGAGATAGAAGTTGAGGATCCTTTTGAAAATATGGGGGCTCAACTTGTTAAAGAGGTGGCCACCAAAACCAACGATGTGGCCGGTGACGGCACAACAACAGCAACTATATTGGCCCAGTCCATTATCCACGAGGGCTTACGTAATGTAGCCGCCGGCGCCAATCCCTTGGCTCTGAAAAAAGGGATTGAAAAAGCAGTTGAACTGGTAGTAGCTTTCATCAAGGAACAATCCAAAGAAATTGAGGACAAGGAAGAAATCGCTCGCGTCGCGGCCATATCGGCCGCCGACGATACTATCGGCACATTAATCGCTGACGCGATGGAGAAAGTCGGAAAAGACGGCGTTATCACGGTTGAAGAGTCACAAAGCCTGGGCACGGAAGTAGATGTTGTCGAAGGCCTGCAATTCGACAAAGGATACGTCTCTCCCTATATGGTGACCGATACTGAGCGCATGGAAGCTGTCCTCAAAGACCCGGTTATCTTAATAGCCAATCAAAAGTTAGGCGCGGTACAAGACCTTTTACCGGTTTTGGAAAAAATAATGCAAGCCGGAAAACCGCTGTTGATAATCGCTGAAGATGTTGAGGGTGAAGCCTTAGCCACTTTAGTGGTCAACAAAATTCGCGGTACTTTTACCTCGGTTGCCGTAAAGGCCCCCGGTTTCGGCGATCGCCGTAAAGCAATGCTTCAAGATATCGCCATTGTCACCGGCGGTCAGGTAATAACCGAGGAACTCGGTATTAAAATGGAGAGTGTTACCCTGGATATGTTAGGTAGCGCCCACCAAGTCAAAATCACAAAAGAAGAGACTGTCATTGTCGACGGACAAGGTTCGGCCGACGCCATCAAAGGTCGTATCAATCAAATCAAGGCCGAAATCGAGCAGAGTGACTCCGAGTTTGATCGGGAAAAACTTCAAGAACGCTTGGCTAAACTTTCCGGCGGAGTTGCCGTTATTAAAGTCGGCGCCGCTACGGAAACAGAGTTAAAAGAGAAAAAGCACCGCATTGAAGACGCACTTTCAGCTACCAGGGCCGCGGTTGAAGAAGGAATAGTCCCCGGCGGTGGTGTAGTTCTGGTTGACGCTCTGTCAAAAATAGAGAAGAACAAACTTGTCGGTGACGAACGTACCGGGGCTAATATTTTAGAGCGGGCTCTGGAAGAGCCGCTACGCCAGATAGCCAACAACGCCGGTCTTGAGGGTTCGGTTGTGGTAAACAAGGTCAAGACCTTGGAGGCAGGCAAAGGCTTAAATGCTTTGACTGGAGAGTATGTTGACATGGTTCAAGCCGGTATTATCGACCCGGCTAAAGTAACGCGCTCCGCTCTACAGAACGCTGCGTCAATAGCTTCACTGATACTGACAACGGAGACGATAGTTGCTGATAAACCGGAAGAAAAGGGCGGCGGAATGCCGGGTATGCCGGGCGGAATGCCGGGCGGTATGCCGGGTATGATGTAAAAAAACCCGTAATAATAAAACAAAAAGGGACTTAAATTTATAAGTCCCTTTTTTTAATGCTTATTTTGATTAGCTATTATTTACTCTTATCAGCTTCGACTGTCTCTTTAAGCTCGCTCGAATCTTCTCTGCCCGGAGCTGGAACAACTTGAGTAATTAAGGACGGGTCAATCGGGGCTTCGGCGGGAGCGCCATTGATAGTCGGAGATACCAGGACTTGTACATTAGGAGTTTGCGTCTGCTCCCGACCGACTGTTTCGCTAAGAGCGCGGCGGCTGAAAAAATTAGCTATACCGCTTAAAACAAACTCAATAAAGATAAGAACCATTAAGAGAACTGTCGCGCCAATATCGAATTCCCCACTGTACGGTGTCTTAACTGTACCGACACTATTAAAAGGCGCCGTAATAATACCGGAAAGATCTTTAATAAATTGGTAACCGGGCAAGGTGCTCAATTGGCCGAAAAAAAGAAAGACAATACGTGCCAGCACAATAATACTGGCTATTACCACGACGGAGACCAATACTTTAATTGCTCGCGCTACACCTCGATAGGTCTCTCCTTTGGGAGTTAAATGAATTTCCATAGCTTAATCACCTCATCCGTTCAGTCCGGCTACGATTAGAAGAAAGCGCATCTTACTTTTATATAGTAGCGTAAAATTGATAACTTTTCCATCCCCCCATACGCTACGCTCACTATACTACCCTCAACTAGCCACGCTCTCTCACAGCCTAACGTTTAAAAAACCGATAGCTGAGAAATATTATTTAAGAATTTGTAAAAAATAAGTAGCCAAGCCATTATATTTATTTTATAATATCGAAACTAGGAGCTTGTCTAAGTATTCCCGACGATAGCGAAAATTCGGAGGATGAGCCGATTGGCGAGGCGCGACGATGCCGCGTAGCAGTAGTTACTCGGAGGAGTCGGAACAAAGTCAGCGGCCATCACACCGGATTTGCAGCCGGAGCGTAATATTTAGACAAGCTCCTAGACAGCGGGACAAACTAGTTGATGATAAACATTATCATTATATAAGAAGGAGGATATGAATGAAGCCCAAAATCAATGAAGATGAATGCATCGGTGACGGCATTTGTGAGGAAATCTGTCCGGAAGTCTTTGAATTACAAGACGACGGATTAGCTCATGTAATCAATGAAGATCCCAGCGAAGACCTTAATGATAAGATCGAGGAAGCTATTGAAGAGTGCCCGACTTCAGCGATAACTAACGAAGAGTAATTTTTTAAAATAATATTAATAACCCTTTCTCCATTCAGAGAAAGGGTTATTTTTATGCCATGAAGTTACTGAAGCTTATTTATCCCGTAAATTTAAACTGCTATTTTTAATTGATGCCTGCAGAACTTCATCCATATGTTCAACAAATATAAATTGTAGATCTTTTTGCACATTTTTAGGCACTATTTCCAGGTCCTTGCGATTGTCATTGGGCATTATAACTTTTTTCAATCCCGCCCGGTGGGCCGCTAAAATCTTTTCTTTGATGCCGCCAACAGGAAGAACCCGCCCTCTTAAGGTAATCTCACCGGTCATGCATACATCTCTTTTCACCGGTTTTTCTATTAGAGCCGATGCCAGCGCCGCCGCCATAGTCACTCCGGCTGAAGGTCCGTCTTTAGGGATGGCGCCGCTGGGAATATGAATATGAATGTCCGTCTTAGCGTTAAAATCTTCATCGATCCCCAACTGCTTGGCGCGCGAACGAATATAGCTCACTCCGGCCTGGGCCGATTCACGCATAACATCTCCCAGCCGGCCGGTCAGCATCAAATCACCCTTGCCTTTGAGAACACTGGCTTCAACACTGATTATGTCACCCCCGGCTTCAGTCCATGCCAAACCGGTCGAAACACCAATCTCATCCTCCTCTTCCGCCATTCCATAATGAAATTGGGGAAGACCGAGAAATTTATCGATATTCTTTTTCGTCGCTATAATCTTCTTTTTGTCGCCTTCCACCACTTTTCGCGCTACTTGACGGCAGATGGCGGCAATACGACGTTCTAAATTACGCACCCCGGCTTCGCGAGTGTATTCTCTGACAATGCGACGCAGCCCGTCTTCCTTAATTACCATATTTTTTTCTTCCAGGCCGTGCGCTTTTAACTGTTTAGGCACTAAGAACTGCTCGGCAATCTTAACTTTTTCTTCTTCCGTATAACCGGGAAAATGAATCACTTCCATTCTGTCTCTTAGCGGCGGTGGTATCGGATCAAGCAGATTGGCGGTGGTTATAAACATGACGTTGGAAAGGTCTACCGGCACTTCCAAATAATGGTCGGAAAAAGCGTTATTTTGTTCGGGGTCCAGGACTTCCAACAGAGCCGAGGTCGGATCACCACGAAAATCAGCGCCGACTTTATCGATCTCATCCATCATAAAGACAGGATTTCTCGCTTCGACTTGCGCAATCGATTGAATAATTCTTCCCGGCAACGCGCCCACATAGGTGCGTCGGTGGCCGCGAATCTCAGCTTCATCACGTATGCCGCCCAATGAAACACGAATAAATTTCCGATTGAGAGCACGGGCGATTGATTTTCCAATCGATGTTTTGCCGGTTCCCGGCGGACCGACAAAGCAGAGAATGGGCCCGTGCAGCTTTTTAGAAAGCTTATGAACGGCTAAATACTCCAAGACTCTCTCTTTTACTTTTTCTAAGCCGTAATGGTCTTGATCCAATATCTTCTTGGCATCTTTTAAGTCTAATTTTTCTTTAGTCTCTTTCTTCCATGGTATCGATATTAACCAGTCCAGATAAGTGCGGATAACGCCGGTTTCCGCCGCCGCCGCCGGCAACTTTTCTAAGCGTCCCAACTCTTTTAACGCTTTGTTACTGACTGCTTTAGGCATTTTGGCTTTCTTTATTTTAGCCTTGATCTCCTCGATCTCGGAAGCTTGTTCGTCCATGACTCCCAGCTCTTTTTGAATGGCCTTCATCTGTTCACGTAAGAAATATTCCCGCTGAGTTTTAGTCATTTGGTCTTTAACTCGCGACTGTATCTTGCTGCCTATCTCCAAAATCTCCAGCTCTTTAGAGAGAAAACCGCCTACCAATTCCAAGCGCTTTTCCGGCTTAACGGCTTTGAGTATTCGCTGTTTCTCATCAGCCCTTAGATTGAGGTGAAAAGCTATAAAATCAGCCAGTCGCCCCGGTTCATCGATATTCATGGCCGCCAACAGGACTTCTTGAGGAATAGGCTTTCCTAAACGAGCCGTATCCTCAAATTGACTGACGATACTGCGCATCATTGCCTCGGTCTCAACTTTTTTTTCAACTATTTCTTCTAAAACCTCGACTTTAACTTTAAAAAATGGGTCAGTATGGATTATCTTTTTAATCTTGATTCTCTTAATACCCTCGACTAAAGCTTTGGCCGTGCCATCCGGTAATTTTAATTCCTGCATTACAGTCGCGGCCGAACCTATCGAATATAAATCACTCTTGGTCGGCTCCTGAACCTCAGCATCTTTTTGAGTAACCAGCGCTACCACATGGTCAGAGCGCATCGCTGTTTCCAGCGCTCGCATCGAGCGTTCTCTACCTACAAATAGCGGTACCACCAAATTGGGAAAGATGATAAGGTCCCGCAGCGGAATCAGCGGCAAGATCTCCGGTATTTCTATGACTTCATGGTTAACATCGCCCATAGAGATATTCTCTCCTTACTGTTAATATAGTTTTTATGTATTATAACTTACTTGAATCGTTCTTGCCCGCTTAATTTCTTGGCATATACTTGATATAGTTGAAGCCGGAAAGGCAAATTTTGAAAAAAATCTTTTTTCCTTTATCTATATTGGTTCTATCAATAATCTTCCTGGCTCAGCCGGCAACTTCATTAGCCGCACCTTTAAAATTAAATATCAACTTAGAAAAACCTTACTTCACAACCACAGAGACTGTAAATATTAAGGCTACTGTACTTAATTCTTCCCAAAATATAAAAAAACATAACCGAATTATACTCACAGTTTACGACCGCCTCTTCTATGAGGAAAATATAGGTGACTTTAAATACAAGAAAAAGAAAGCGCTTTTCCGTCGTTATTGGTATAAAAATCTTAACCGGGGTGAAACTGAATTTTCCTTTAAAAAAGAGCTCTCAAACACACATCTGGCCGAAGGTGTTTACCCCATCAGATTTAAAGTCGAACTCAGTGATAATCAAACGATTACAAAAAACTCTTTTTTAATTTTAATCAATAAAAAAGAGCGAGCGCTCCCGGTTGCCCTGGTCTGGAATTGGAGCGACCCCCCGTTGACGACCGTCAATAGCGGAATTTATAAAAGTAGCTGGTTACAGAGATTTGGGACCGAAGAAAATCCGGGTCTTTACTACCAATATCTAGATAAAGTCAGCCAATTTCCAAATTTAAAACTCAATATCGCCCTGGCCCCCTTGATGTTGGACGAACTAAAATCACTACCTGACAATGGCAAGATAAAAAAGTTGGGAAAAGTAAGGCAAGTGGCAGACGAGGAACAAAGTCAAGCATCGGCAAATACTTTCTTAAATAAACTTAAAAAAACAATCTTGGACAACAAAGGTATAGAACTAATACCTACTCCTTACGCTTATCCATCGCTTCCATTTTTATCTTTCCAAAATTGGGATAAAGATATCACTAAGCAATTAATCATGGGTAAAAAAACCATTAAATCCATATTTGATGAGAACTATGATTACCAGGGTCTCTTCGCGCCGGATATGGATTTGGACATAAACTCAGCCGAGCGCTTAAGCGAATCCGGTGTTAAATACTCAATAATTGGAAGAGACAGACTTATCGGTCGAGCTTCAACGCTTGTGCCCCGCTCCTTGCAACTCAAAAAGAAAAGGTCGCTTACAGTTTTTATAGCTGACAGTCAATTTGAGCAATTGCTGGCAAAAACCTCAAAAGAGGAATTACAGCTTAAGCTAAGCGCTTTTTTCGCAAAACGTTTCTTTGATAGTGAAAAAAAATCCGGCGCGCTGACGGCGGTCTTCTCCGCCAATAGCTATAACCGGCTGACGCCGGAAAAATTGGAAATACTGCTACGTTTTATTAATGACACGCCTTGGCTACAACCGAACAACGTAAAAGAGCTTTACGAACATATACCTGCCACAAAAGACAGGCTTAAAAAATGGCTCCCCACTAAGAGACTAGATAACAGTTACGTTAAAAGTCTGATATTGACCCGATTGAACATAGCCGACTTCAATAAATCTATTGATATGAATAATCCTCTCCGACGCGCGCTGGAGAAAAAATTACTGACGGCGGAGAACAACTATTGGCTCCAGCAAAAAGATATCAACATCTCAATAAGTAAAAATTATCTAAGAGAAATAGACGACATTATTGATTTAAGTTTTAATAATATCAAAATACCTCCGCGGCAAAACATCACTTTTTCCAGTAAAAAAGGTAAGATTCCCATAGCCATAACCAACCAGAACAACTACCCGGTCAAGGTTACTATTAAGTTTGTTGGTGATAAAGATTTTTCATTTATTGACGATAAGATTAAAAAGATTACCATAATGCCCAAGAATAACTTAATTGTCTATAAAGTGAAGGCAAGATATACAGGCAGTTCGAATATGAACATTAATCTATATTCAGGTAACAGATTAATAGCCAAAGAAAAACTGACGGTAATGGTAAGCGACGTGACTAAATATATTCTTCGTATAATCAGCGCGCTCAGCCTTATCATAATTGCCGCGTTGATATTCAGAAAACGACAAGGGGTCTAAATGTCCGGCACAGTTATTAAAATATTAATTCTAATTACTCTGGTTGTAGTCATCATCAACGACATCGGCGTAGTAGCCACCGGCTACTACGCCGCTGATGATAAAGCACATAAAGTAGCTAATGCCGCCTTGGCGGATTATCGCATAAATACTGACATCAATTCAGCGGCGGCGGCAGCCCAAGAGATGGCGAGAGACCAAAGTGTTGTGCTTACCGGGTTTCAAATAACAGAAAAGTTGGTTAGGGTCAGCATTAAAGTCCCAGCCAAAAAAACTTGGATTGCCAATCGGATAGACGTGCTGAAACCCTATATTTCCGCAACCGACCTGGTTGAACTGCCTTTAAGATAAGATTTAACAATTTTAATTTTGATACTGGCCATAAAAAGATTATAATCATGCAAATGGCTGGAAAAAATATATTTATCTTCGATACCAATGTAATTCTAAATGACCCTTATGCTATTTTCGCGTACGATAACGCGGAAATCGTTATTCCGCAAACGGTTCTGGCCGAATTAGATAAATTAAAAACCGGACGCTCTGATCGAGAAGTCAGATTTAACGGCAGAGAATTTTCTCGCATCCTATTCGACCTGTCACAATATGGTTCTTTAACTGATGGTATCCTACTTGATAATGAGTCAATTGTCCGTATTTTCCCTTTTGATTCAAATCAAGATATACCTAAATCATTAAATAATCGTAACGCCGATGACCGCATTTTAGCCTGCGCCTGGCGGACAGTTAAATTAAATCCTGATAATATCGTTATACTTGTGACCAACGACTTGAATATGCTGCTTAAAGCGCAAACGCTGGGAATCAAAGTACAACAGTATGAATATCGGCGCTCAGCGGGCCCGCTTCATAATTTCCTATCCAAGTTTAAAAGTAGACGCGTTACATTGTTGTGGCTGTTGGTCCCCATCATACTTGTCGGTCTATCGATAGCGCTCTGGTCCTTTAACGTGCCCAGCCCCTTGCCGGCTGGTAATAGCTCTATCATTACATCAGGCTCGGACCCGCTGCAACGTTTTGCCACTCAGGAGTTAGACTCTATCAATCAATTAAAGAATAACCCTAATAATCTCCGCGGCTGGAAAGAGCTGGCCAATATACAACTTCAATGGGCAAACAGTTACCGTAACGCGGGACGGACCGCCGCGGCCAAAATCAAATATGAGGACGCCGCCAATACTTTCCGGCATATACTTAAAGCCGACCCCAAGGATATTGAGACAATTAATTCTTTGGGTAATATTAACTATCTTCAAGGTAATTCTGACCAGGCTATTAACGAATTTTTACAAGCCATCAGTATAAATCCAAATTTCGCTAAGGCCCATTATAACTTAGGAGTAGTATTGCTGCGACGCCAAGACCTAAAAAACGCCAAACGCGAATTTGAGAATTATTTAAAAATAGAACCAAGCGGTAGCCTAGCCGACCGTGCTCGACAAGAGATAGCCGCTATAGAGGCAAGTTTTTCGACGAATAAAAGTAAATAATTAATCCGTCTTTGCGTTCTACTTAAAATATCTTATGTTATAATAATAACGCTTATCGCTAAATAAAAATAAGTAATAAAAACTACCTTTAGGGAGAGGAATAGAATATGAGTAAAGATATTCTTGAGTTAAATGATAATAATTTTAAAGCCGAAGTAATTGAAGCTGATAAACCGGTTTTAGTTGATTTTTGGGCACCTTGGTGCGGTCCGTGCCGACTAATGGCACCTATTATTGAAGAATTGTCGCAAAAGCATGGCGATAAAATTAAGTTTGGTAAGTTAAACGTGGACGAAAATCAGGCTACGGCTTCCAGCTTTGAGATAATGTCTATTCCTACTTTCATACTCTTCGCCGAGGGTAAAGAAGCAAAAAAACTGATTGGCGCTGTTCCCCAAAAAAAACTTGAGGAAGAGCTATCGAGCTGGACAAACTAAATGTGTGAAGCGACAGTTTATTTAAAAGGAAAAAGCGGGCAAAAAAAGCTGATGGAGAATGTAGCTATAATAAAACCTGAGGCTGATAATATGGTTCTCGTAGATCTCTTTGGTGAGCGCCGAGAAGTCAGAGCGAAAATAAGTGAAGTAAAACTTGTTGAGCATGAAGTCATATTGGAAGAACTTTAACATTCTTACCTAAGCCTGAGCCTAAATTACTTCATACCTAAAAAATATTTTAATTCTCGCGCCTGGCGGCGACTTACCGGCACTTCAGTTGCTTTCTCATCCGTTAAACGTAACATACATAGACCGCCATAGAGTGATATTAACTCTTTGACATAATCAAGATTGACCACAAAACTGCGATGAACCCTAAAAAAAGATTTGCTTGATAGTTTTTCCTGGAAATCCTTTAAACGGATAGAGCTGATGAACCGGCCCCTTTGGCTGTGAATGATAGTATATTCACCTTGGCTTTCAATGTAATATATTTCCTTGGGCAAAAGCAGGATAGTCTTAGACTGCCTGGTAACAGGGATTCTTTCCATTTGTTTCTGTTCACCCTCATCGGCGCTCGGCTCTATCTGCCGTACCTGAGTCTCGTTTATCCTGGAAATCGCCGCCAATAAACGTTTCTTTGAAATCGGTTTGACCAGATAATCAACCGCGTCCAACTCAAAAGCGTCTACGGCGAATTGACTATAGGCCGTAGTAAAAATAATAGCCGGTTGATGAGTCATCTTTTTAATCTCCTGGGCCATCTCTATCCCCGACATACCGGGCATATTAATATCCAAAAAGACGATATCATATTTAACGGCTTTGAGTAATTTAAGAGCTTCACCGGCTGTTATGGCCTCACCAAGTACCTCGACATTTTTTATCTTATTTAATAGATAGCGCATTTCCGAACGCGCCGGCGCTTCATCATCCACTATTAATACCTTAAGCGACATTTATGCCTTCCTCTTTTGGTATTCTTAAAATTATCTCCGTCCCTTTGCCAATAGCGCTATCGATTGAGATCAAATTCGCGGAACCATAAAGGGCTGATAGACGATCAGATACATTCTTTAACCCTATGCCCAGACCTTCGTGATAAGAAGAGCCAAGCAACGTGTCATCAAATTTCATCCCTACGCCGTCATCCTTGACGGAAATAATCAACTCATTTTCACTTAATTTAGCGCTTAAATCAAGATTAAGCACACTGTTGTCGGACATGCCGTGTTTGATGGCATTCTCGACCAGCGGTTGAATTATTAGCGCGGGTATCTTGACATTGCGCGCCGCCGGCTCAATCTCACGATGAATCTTTATTTTATTGCCAAATCGCGCCTTTTCCAGCACTAAATAAGAATTAACATATCTCAACTCTTCTTCAAAAGTAGTAGTCTGACTCTGCCTTTCCAATGAATCACGGAAAAAATCGGAAAATCTTAATAACAATGTTCGCGCTTTAAGCGGCTCAGTCCGGCATAGGGCCGCGATCGTGTTTAACGTATTGAATAAAAAATGGGGATTTATCTGTGCCCTTAAAGCTTTGAACTCCGCTTGAAGAACTAGGTTTCGCTGTTTATCCAGTTCCGAGAGTTCTATTTGCGTGCTTAACAACTTTCCCAGGCCTTTCGCGACAATAAAGTTTTTTTCCGTAAAACGATGCGGCACTAAATATAGGAACTCCAAGGTGCCGATTACCCGATTCTGAATTCTAAATGGTACGGATATGCCTTTCCAATTATATCCTTCCTTAATGTAGATGCTTTTATCTTTTATATCATATGTCTCCAAGCCCTCCATCTCCGACTTGACTGAACGCTTACTCAATTTAGCGCCAGGTTTAAACCGCTGGGCGCCTATGCCCACAAATGACATAATTGACTTATTATCGGTTATTGCCACCGCGTCGGCGCTGATGTCCTTATAGATGATCTCCGCCACTTTTTCAATCGTTTCATAATTAAAGCCTTGGCGCAGATAAGTCAAGGTTTCATTAGCTACGGTAAGTATTTGATGAGACTGTAAAACGCGGGCTCGTTCCGGAGCTATCTTCCAATTGTATACCAAAATAAAAATAGAAAAGATACTAGTCCCGTAGATAAAACCAATTATTACTAAAGCATACTGATTAGAGACTGATACCTTAAAAAGACCACTGAAAAAGAGGATAAAAAATACCAGCGCCGACGCGCCAAAGGTCGTCAGGCCAAAAAACAAATACAATATAAATGATGGTTGTTTTTTTATTTTTTCCCCTGTTGTCATCTTAGTTTATTATATCGTAAATCCGTTTAACTCACTAATCGAACAAGCTCATTATATCCAAGATATCCAGCTAACACCAGCAACAAAAGACTAAACGCCACTCTTAATAATCTATTGGAAAGTCTGACCGCCACGCGCGAACCTAAAAAAGCTCCGGGAACAGCCCCGAGGATCAGTAGCCCGGCCAATCTTAAATCAACATGACCAAGATAAAAATGAACGACCGCGGCTGGTATGGTTATCGCGGCAATGACCGCTAAGGAAGTGCCAAAAGCGCTTTTAACGTCTTTTCTAATAAATAGAGTCAAAAACGGGACCAGCAAAAAACCGCCCCCCAGGCCCAAAAATCCTGAGAACAGACCAATCAGAAAACCGAAAATAAGCAAATAGAGATGTTTGACTTCTCTTTCGCCGGCATCGTTACGATAGTTAAACGGTACGCGTAGCCCAAGGATAAAGATTACACCGGCGGTTATCAATAATATTATGCTGCCATTTACAAAACGCGTGCCATAGGAGCCGGCAATAGCGCCGACTATACCCGGCAAAGCCAAGAAGGGTACCAGTTTATAATCGACAAATCCTTGTTTGTTATAAGCATAGAGACCGGCTAGAGCAGTAGGAATGTTTACCACAAGTGGCGTACCCACGGCAATCAAAGGCGGATATAATAAAATGAGCCTGATAAACGGAGTTGTAATTAAACCGCCGCCGATGCCAAACTGGCCGGAGAGATAGCCCGCGGTCAGACCAACTATTATTGCTTTAAACATACATCAATAAGACTGTTAAACATGGGGATACTCCTTGAATGGTCTAAATATCTAACTTGCGATGACTATTTGGTTTCTCCCGCCTTCTTTAGCCCGGTACATTGCCTTATCGGCTCTTGAGAGCAGGTCATGAGAGTCAGTATCCGAAGAATTCAATTCACTTATCCCAA
Organism: uncultured Actinomycetes bacterium; assembly: GCA_913009475.1. Taxonomy (GTDB): domain Bacteria; phylum Actinomycetota; class Aquicultoria; order CAJVYJ01; family CAJVYJ01; genus CAJVYJ01. The sequence goes on from CAJVYJ010000008.1 coordinate 13,447, forward strand.
TACTTAAGGTGATATTCTCTTTTTTTTCATCTTGGACCGCGCCGACAAAAAAAGCGGTGCTCGCGATAAGCCCGCGAAGTTTTTCCGCGACGACAAAAGTTTCTTTATCGGTAGTCTGAGGTAAGATTACGCTGAACTCATCACCACCATAGCGAGCGGCAAAATCAGTATCACGCAAATTATGCCGCACCAGTTCCGCTATTAGTTTTAATAGACGGTCGCCCTCCAAATGTCCATAAGTATCGTTGATATACTTGAATTTATCTATATCGATCATCATCAGTGACAAAACGGTTTGATAACGACGAGCGCGTTTAAACTCATCTTTTAGCTTATTTTGAAAAGCTCTATGATTAGCCAACTCTGTTAGGCCATCCGTCGCGGACATCTCTTTTAACTCTTGCGTTGACTGGGAAAAACGTTTTTTCTGATATGGAAAACACATCGTCCAGTCGGTAAGGCCTTGGAAGATAGCGATGGCGTTCTCCCGACAAGTCGGATAACCACAACCACCGCAGTTTAGTTCATCAGCCGCTGATATCTGGCCGCCGTCTGATAAAATATCACTGATTTGGGCTGCGGTCGGCATGGTCAACTCCACCTTTTGAGATGAAAATGAAGCGTTGAGGTCAACAGCCGGCAAAGAGGGTTTTAATGACTCAAAGGCAATACTCCGTTTAGGAATCCGGTGATAATAGTTCGCTGTCAGCCGTTTGCGCTCCTCCAGCATAATCTCCGTCTCCATGACCGGACCATCAATACAGCCTTGGCAGGCCATGAGGTCAAACAGCTTAGCAGTTGTTTTTAAAGCGGAGACCCGATCCATAAATTTATAGGTACGGTCAGCACCCCAGCTAACAATGAGTGACTTATCAATCAGGGAATTTTTTTGTAATATTTCTCGGGGAAATCCGTCGCTGGCGGCATAGTTATGTGCAACCATAGGATATTTATATGGCCCGCCGTCCGGTTGTGAGTTTAAATAAGCGTTGAAACTATCTCGGCCAATAAGAGATTTTAATTCTTTAAAAGTCAGTACCGCGTCAATCACCCCATCAGGCAGCTTTTGCGCCTCACTCTTCTTAGCAACGCAGGGACCGATATAAATCACTTTAGTTGACGTTTGATACAGGCTCTTAATTAATCTGGCTTGCGCCGCCATCGGACTGACTATCGGAGCTAAGTTGGAAATAAATTCCGGATAATATTTTTCTACCATTTCCACAATTGAAGCACAGGTCGAGCGAATAATAGGAAGTTCGGCCGGCCTCTGTATGTAGGCCAAATACTCTTTAGCGACAAGTTCTTCACCCAAGATGCTCTCTTCCACCGCGTAAAATCCACAATCGAGCAAAGTTTCTCTTAAGCTGTTTATAGTTAGGCCGGGAAAGGCGGCGTATATTTCAGATGCGACTATGGCCACTACTTCTTCACGAACCAACCATTCTTTTACAAGATCATCATCTTGACGCATGACGATGGCTTCCGGCGCACACACCTTTAAACAACGTCCACAGTAGATACATCCGGCATCGACTATCTCTACTTGGCCATCAATGATCTTAATCGCTTTTACCGGGCAGACGCGAATACAAGCGCTACATTTAGAGCAGCGATCCTTAACGCCACTGATTATCGGTTTCGTCATTATCATTTATTTCCATGCCACTGTCATTCCCGACTATTACACATTGTCATACAGTACGTGAACATGAGAACATGTGAATTACGTCTGGTCACCATGAGACCGCATGCTCGCTTTTTTTGTTCCCATGTTCCCATGCTCTGCAATTTGCTTAGCAAATTGCCACTATATTACACATGTAATTATAACACCCGGCGAGGAGACTGTCTAAGTATTGCGCTCCGGCTGTAAACTAGTGACTACCGGCGGCGGACTGTTGACCGCGGAGAAGAACACATACGGAGTTAAAGTGCGAACGCGTAAGGAGTAAAATAAATAGCCGGGTGCAGTCAGGTAACGCTTTTCGCGATATTTTTTAAATAATTCTTGACTAAATATTCGCTGTATAGTTAAACTTATAATGCTCTCTCATTTATACTTAAATGCAAGTAATCTTAGCACGGGAGAATTCGGTGGATAAGGAATATCACCCTAGCAATAACATCAATAATACGTCTCATTCCGGCTGTACCGTAAACGTTGAGTCTCAAAATAACACTATTATTATTGAGCTGGCCGGTGAAATCGATCTAGGCAGCTCTTCCAGAATCTATTCGCTCATTTTGCAACAGTGCAAACAGGCCGATAAAGCCGTAATCATAAACTTGGAGAATATTGTGTTTATGGACTCTTCCGGACTACAAATCCTCCTGCGGTTGCGAGAAAAATTGGACCATTATCACCAACATATATTATTGGTCAAACCAAGACCGCAGATAAAAAAACTTTTTCAGCTTACCGCTTTTGATAAAATGTTTCATATCTTCGCGGACCAAGAACAAGCATTTGCGTATCTGGCCTACGAAGAAAGGCAGAACAAAAAAACTTAGCCGGATCCCAATAACCGCTTTTCCAACTCATCGACAGCTTCCTTGGCGGATTTAGCTTTAAAGATAATATCTTCAACCTTGTTTAGATAGGGATTCTGCCAGTCCTCCATAACGACCAATGGTTTTTTCATTTTTAACGCATAAGCCATCTCTGATAAAGTCCCAAACTCACCGCCTACGGCTATGATACCATCACCAGCCAGGACTACAAGGTAATTTCGACCATGACCAAAGTTCGTGGGGATAGAAAGAGTTAAGTCCGCGCTTGCCGCCCGACGGTCGGTGTCGGGGAGAATACCTAAAGACAAACCCGAAGCTTTTTTAGCTCCAACGGCCGCGGCATTCATAACACCACCCAGACCCCCACAGATAAGGATATGACCGTGCTTAGCGATCTCATAACCAATCTCTTCCGCCAAAACTTCCAACTCACCCTGAGCCCGGCCGGCACCGATTACTGAAATGTATAATTGTCGCTTGTCTGTCATAAATTTTTCCTTAAGTCTTCACGGGCAGTTACAAAACCGCCCCTACACGTTTCGCTTCATCCGCCCTTACTAATCGTAATGAGGGTTTACATGAACCATCACGTCCGCCACATTATCGAGCTTATTTAACAGACGACTCTTCACTTCTTTAGCAATAGCGTGACCTTGTGATATAGTAAAATCCGGATTAATATCGATCTTCATATCAACATAAACATACTGTCCCATACGTCTGGCCCTGGCCACAGCATGCTCTACGCCTTTACACTCTTCCGCCACCGCTATAATCTGCTCTGAAGTTGGATTATCCGGGATAGTGTCCATCAGTTCTTTAGTGGCGGTATGCAAAATATCATAACCGATTTTAATGATTATAAAAGAGACCAGCGCCGCCACTAAAGGGTCAAGTATAGGAAATCCGAGCCGAGCGCCGGCAATGCCAAAAAAAGTTACTACGGAGCTGATAGCGTCTTTTCGATAATCCCAAGCATTGGCCATTATTACCGAACTATTAAGATTCTTGGCGACAACGGAGACTATCCGATACATAATTTCTTTAATAACAATAGTAACCACTGCTGCTACAAGGGCAATGGTCTCAGGTACTCTGGTTTTTCCACCGATAAGTAAGCGGGAACTGGTAATTAGAACATATAATCCGGCGATTATAACGATCATACCGACGATTGCGGTTGCCAATGACTCGGCTTTTCCATGACCGAATTGATGTTCGGCATCGCGTGGCTTGCGAGAAACCCTTAAACTGATAAGCACCACTATCGTAGCTAAGATATCAGAAAGCGATTCCGCTCCGTCAGCAAACATCGCTTGGCTGTGACCAACGATTCCGGCAAAAAACTTAAAGATGGTTAAGAGAATATTGCCGATAATCCCCAGCCAAGTTACGCGCTCACCTTTTTTAAATTTTTCCTCGCTGGACAGCTTCTCCATGCTCATCTTAGCCAGTAACTAATAATTCAGCAATTTGAACCGCGTTTAAGGCCGCGCCTTTGCGCAAGTTATCGCTGACAACCCATAAATTGATACCGTTTTCCACCGAATCGTCCCGACGAATGCGGCCCACCATGGTCGTGTCTTTTCCAGTCGCTAAAATCGGCATCGGGTAACGTTCAGCCGCAGGCTCGTCAACCAACTCAATGCCGGGCGCGGATTTTAATAACCTAAAAATATCCGCGATATCAACCGCTTCTTCGAATTCAACGTTTATCGACTCACTATGCCCGTTAGCAACCGGGACTCTCGCCGCCGTCGCCGTTATAGCCAACTTGGGCAAATGCATAATCTTCCTGGTCTCCTCAATCATCTTGACTTCTTCCTTGGTGTAACCACCGTCCATAAAGATATCGATATGCGGCAGTACGTTGAAAGCGATCCTATAAGGATAGACCTCCGGCTCAAGGACTTCACCTAACTGTGCCCGTGCCTGCTCCAACAGCTCGGATATGGCTTTTTTGCCGCTGCCTGATACTGCCTGATAGGTGGAGACTACTACCCTTTTAAGCTTATATTTATCATGCAGCGGCTTTAACGCGACCACCATTTGAATGGTCGAACAGTTAGGATTAGCTATTATCCCCTGGTGCGACTTGACATCTTGGGGATTTACCTCAGGCACTACTAAAGGCACTTGCGGCTCCATCCTAAAAGCACTGCTGTTATCAATGACCACAGCGCCGGCAACAGCTGCCTTAGGTCCATACTCACGGCTAACGGCGGCGCCGGCTGAGAATAAGGCGAAATCAATACCGGCAAAAGAATCATCGTTGAGACTTTCAACGCCTAATTCTTCTCCCTTGAAAGAAAACCGGCGGCCGGCTGAAGCAGCCGAAGCCAACAACCTTAACTTGTTAACCGGAAAATCGCGTGATGCCAAAATTTCGCGCATCGTTTCGCCGACCGCGCCGGTCGCTCCGACAATCGCGACATTATATTCCCTCATTTTATCGGCTCCTTGTCTAACTCAAAGCCTCGGTGAATAGCTTGTACCGCTGATACCACGTCTTTTTCTCTGATAACACAGGATACCTTAATCGACGAAGTACTGATCATCTCAATGTTGATGCCATTGTCTGATAATATCTCAAACATATGCGCGGCAATGCCCGGATGGCTTTTCATGCCCGCTCCGACTAATGAGACTTTAGCAATCTCTTCATCATAGGACTTACCACGTGCCTTTAATTCATCGACTACGCCGTCTACCACACGGCGGCAGATCGGTAAGTCGCGGCGTGGAGCTGTAAAAGTAATATCAGTTATCCCTTTATCGCTGACATTTTGCAAAATCATATCGACATTAACGCCTTCATCGGCCAGAGCCTTGAAGACCTTGACGGCAATGCCCGGGCGGTCGGGTACGCCAAAGATAGTAATTTTCGCCTCTTCTTTTTCGCAAGTAACTCCGCTGATTATAGCTTTTTCCATAACTTGAACATCCTCCTTGATCAAGGTCCCCGGGGTATCGGAAAAACTGGAGCGCACCTCAATTAAAACATGATGATTACGACCATACTCCACTGACCTTAATTGCAACACATTGGCGCCAGTGGCGGCCAGCTCAAGCATCTCCTCGTAAGATACTACTTCCAATTTGCGAGCTTTGGGTTCGAGTCGTGGGTCGGCAGTATAAACACCTTCCACGTCAGTATATATCTGGCAAATATCGGCATTCAATTCCGCCGCCAAGGCGACCGCGGTCATATCGGACCCGCCCCGGCCTAAAGTCGTTATATCATTGTTTTTTGTCGCCCCTTGAAAACCGGCAACTATTACAATCTTACCTTTATTTATCTCGTTAATTACTCGTTGCACGCGAACAGATACAATTCGTGCCTTTGTATAGGCGGTATCCGTAACAATACCCACCTGAGCACCGGTAAAAGAGATGGCTTCACAGCCCAGTTCGCTGATAGCAATCGCCAAAAGCGAAATAGCTATCTGTTCACCGGTAGCCAACAGCATATCCAACTCCCGTTTGGGGGGCGCCGGAGCTATCTCATGGGCTTGTTTAAGTAAATTGTCAGTAGTATCACCGACAGCGGAGACAACCGCGACCACATTATGCCCTTGTTTTTTTGTTGTCACGATACGCGACGCGACTTTTTTTATACGTTCACTGCCGGCTAAAGAAGTACCGCCGTATTTCTGTACGATTATGCCCATAGAGTAATCTTCCCGTTAAATTCTAATATACAACTAAAACCAATGAATTACTTGCTGATTTTAACAGGGCAAATAGCTCGAGGCAAGTTTGGCCTGGGCGTTAGGCGTAAGAGCGTTAGATCGTGAGGGTGTAAAGCGTGTAGCCGCAAAGCTTGCTTTGCTTGTGAAAACGCAAAATGAAATACGCGAAATCCCCTTTATATCCCACTTTAAGATAGGGGGAAGACAATCAAAATGTACTTTCCCCTCTTTGCTAAAGAGGGGTTAGGGGAGATCGAGAAAGAAAATGCGTAGGGGCGCTCCTATGCCGCCATTCTTTTTTCCTCTTCCTCTTCAACCACCGGTCCCTTGTGAGTGTTGGCCTCAATATCAAAAATAAGTGAGATCAATTCACCAAAACCCAGGAAGAGAATAAATTGAATCAATGTAAAACCGATAGCGACAAAAGCCGCGACAATACCGACGCCGATTGAGACGGGAACTCCGAGCCCGCTGGAGATTAAGCTGGGAATGAATAACACACTTAAACTTATAAAAGAACCAACAACCAATGTTACCCATGCGAGAACCTTATACACCGTAGCTAAAACTCTTAACGCTTTATAGTTCATCTTAATCCCTCCATCGCTGAACTTATTAGATTAATTCTACCCAATGATTAACAGAATAAAACAACAACGACCGCTGACGACAGATCAGAGACAGCAATAAAAGCGTAGCGGGTTGAGGGTAGAAAAAACGTGAGAGCGTAAATGTGTAGCCGCAAAGCTTGCTTTGCCTAGGAAATGACAAACGTAATGTGGTCGGGAATGACGGCAATTTGCGTAGCAAATTGCAGAGCATGTGAGCATGAGATATGGGAACATGAGAGCTTTAAGTGCGAGCATGCGGTCCCATGGCAATCAGACATAATTCACATGTTCTCATGTTCACGTACTGCATGAGGTGCGAGAGCACCGAATCACATGCTCAAAATAGAATAATCAGATTGATAATGTGGAGCAGAAAGCATAGACGTAATGAAGGTGTACTCTTACTCCAAGATTTCCGGTTCCGCGCATCGCCTCAGTACTTCACTGTAACGCCAATTGGCGTCATCCTGAATCTCTTTTATCAGCTCTTCGTTTCCGGGGGCGAACAGATGACGAAAACGGCCTTGGGTCTTTAGCCACTCTTCGACCGGTTTCGGATTACGCACCTTAACACTCAAGGTCCACTTGCCGTCTTCCACTTCAAAAAGCGGCCAAAATCGAGTTTGCACACCAAGCTTAGCGATGGCGATCGTATCATTGGCTCCGTGGCGCCAACCGCGCGGACAAGGAGATAAGATATTTAAAAACGCCGGCCCATCAACAGCAAACGCCTTGGTCGCTTTTCTATTCAAGTCTTTCCAATGGCTGACTGAAGCCTGGCCGATATACGGAATATTATGAGCGGCAATAATAGCGCTGAGATCTTTTCGTATCTGTGTTTTTCCCGCCGGCGTCGTAGTTGTCCAGGCCCCTTTTGGCGTCGCGCTGGAACGTTGGATGCCGGTATTCATATAAGCGCCGTTGTCATAACAGACATAAACAAAATTATGGCCGCGTTCCAAAGCCCCGGAGAGCGATTGCAAGCCGATATCATAAGTGCCGCCGTCACCGCCAAACGCCACAAAACGAAGTTCTTTTTTAATCTTGCCCTTTCTCTTTAAAACATTATATGCCGCCTCGACACCACTAATTGTAGCGGATACATTTTCAAAGGCATTGTGAATATAAGATGATTTCCAGGCGGTATAAGGATAGATAGTCGTGGAAACCTCCAGACAACCGGTAGCGCAACCAACAACAACCGGCGCGTCCGCCGCCGCTAAGACTTGTCTGACGGCGATTGAGGCGCCACAGCCGGCGCAAAGACGATGACCGCCGGTTAAATAATCCGGTTGCTCTGTTAAATCTTTTAGATTAGCCATAATCCTTCACTTTCTATGAGCCCCCCGAAAGAACTTTTCGGCCGGACATCTATATATCTTCTATATACTTATTATTCGCGCAAACCTAAATAGCCCACAGTCTCCGTCACTTTACCGCTGTCAACCACTTTTTTTAGACGG
>CAJVYJ010000009.1 GCA_913009475.1 uncultured Actinomycetes bacterium
AGGATGGAAGGAAAAACAATTAAAAATTACGGAGATGGAGTGGGGGAGTAGTAGAAACAAGCGGGGTAGATTGGAGAGAGGGTAGAGCATCTATAGAAGTGCAAGTAATGATATGTTTTTTTTTTTTCAAGCAGAAGACGGCATACGAGATATATCAGTGTGACTGGAGTTCAGACGTGTGCTCTTCCGATCTAGTTTCGAAGAGAAGAAAAAGATTTTGGATTTGGCCAAAACAGATCGCCGGCGCTATTTTGAGGAGATTAAGAATTGGTCCAACAATCGAGTCAAGCGTCTTAGTAATGAAGGTTGGCGCAAGGCAATGAATTCCGCTAAATAAGGGCTAAACAAATTTCTTTCCACCTTAAGCCGCCTCGTTGGAGGCGGCTTTTTTGTTTATAAAAATTAAATATTTAGCTTGACATCCCGATAATAAATGTATATATTATGTATAATTATTCAATTTATTGTATAAAGGAGCATCATTGTTCAACGTATCCGTAGTAGGAGCTTCGGGATATAGCGGTATTGAGCTCGTGCGTTTACTAAACGCTCATCCGGAAGTTAACTTGAATTTAGTTGTTTCATCAACATTTAAAGGACAAAAGGTAAGTAATATTTACCCCAACTTTAAAGGAATAGTTGAATTAGAATTTACGGCTTTAAATCTAGCGGAAGCAGCCAATGCCGATCTGGTCTTTACTGCGTTGCCGCATGGCGCGTCCATGGCGGCGGTAGCGGAGCTGCGTAAAGCCGGTGCTAAGAAGATCGTTGACCTATCGGGTGATTTTCGTCTGCCCGCGGCGGTCTATGAACAATGGTATAAGCACAGTCATACGGCACCCGAGCTAATAACGCAGGCTGTTTATGGTTTGTCGGAAATAAATCGGGCTGAGATCGCCCAAGCGACGTTAGTGGCCAATCCCGGATGTTATCCGACCAGCGTAGCTTTGGCGGTTATACCCTTATTGCGAAATCACTCCATTGAGCCGGAGTTGATAGCCAACAGTCTTAGCGGCATATCAGGTGACGGACGCAAGGCGAGCGCTATAAATCATTTTTGCCATGTAAATGAAAATATAATTGCTTACAAAGCCGGCGGGATTCACCAACACATACCGGAAATGGAACAGTCCATAGGCAAAGCCACTGGAGAAGTTATAGCATTAATGTTTACGCCGCATTTGGCGCCGTTCTCTCGTGGCATATTCAGTAATATCTATGCGCGGCCGGTTAATAAAAAGACAAAAACGGCGGAACTGCTGGCGATATTGGATGATTACTACCAGCGGGAACGATTTATTCAAGTGCTGCCCGAGGGCGAGTTGCCGCAGATTAAATCCGTTGCCGGTTCCAACTACTGCCATTTGGGATTGGCGGTCGATGAACGGGTCGGTCAAGTGGTAATCTTTTCCGCCATTGATAACCTGGGCAAAGGGGCGGCCGGACAAGCGGTGCAGAATATGAATATTATGTTGGGGCTGGAAGAGAGTTTAGGGCTGACGAGCGCCGCGCTCTATCCATAGAATAGATGCGTGGCACACCGTTTATACAGCGTATTCTACAATTATTAATAATTGTAGAATGGCTGCTTGATAGTGTAGCGTCAGGTCTTTAATAACTACACCCCCACCCCAACCCTCCCCCGTCCAGGGGGAGGGGAAGATAGAGCCGCCTTGACAATTTTTCGTCGGGGCGGCAAATATAGGCGCGGAGCTTGCTCCGCCCATGAGAGCTAAAAGGGAATAATAAATCAGTGAAATTAGATAAAAATAAAGGCATTACCGCCGCTAAAGGTTGGCAGGCTTCAGGTGTGGCCAGTGGGGTGAAATCCGGGGGTAAGAAGGATTTAGCGCTCATATATTCAGAAATACCGGCGGAGACAGCGGCGGCTTTTACCTCGAATCAGGTAGTAGCGGCGCCGGTTATCGTCACCCGTGAGCTCTTAAAAAGTGAGAGCAAAACCCAGGCTGTCGTTGTTAACAGTGGCAACGCCAATGCTTGTACCGGTGAGCAAGGCCTTGCTAATGCCCGGGCAATGATTCGATTAGTTAAAGATGGTTTAAATTTGCGCGCGGGTGCTTTGGTGGCCTCCACCGGTATTATTGGTGAACAGCTGGAGATGGATAAGGTCGGGCCGGCGATCAGTTTAGCGATAGAAAAACTTGATACCGGTGGCGGCCAAGACGCGGCGGAAGCCATAATGACCACTGACGCTTTTTTAAAACAAGCGGCAATTGAAGTCGAACTCGGTGGGGTCATAGTCCATCTCGGGGGGATGGCCAAGGGCGCGGGGATGATAGCGCCGCGGCTGACACCGCACGCTACTATGATAGTTGTAATCACCACAGACGCCGCTATCGCGCCCAAGCTCTTACAAAAATCATTAAACGCCGCTATTAGCCGGTCCTTTAACCGAGCCACGGTTGATGGTAATACCAGTACTAATGATACCGTCATATTTTTGGCAAACGGCGCGGCGAAGAATAAAAAAATAGAATCAAATACCAGTTCCGATTTTCAAATATTTCAGCGAGCCTTAAATGAGCTGTTAATTTATTTCGCCAAGATGATAGTCAGCGATGGTGAGGGAGCTACAAAACTGATAACTTATAAGATTATCGGGGCCGCGAACGAGGTTGAGGCAACAGTAATCGGCATGTCCATCGCTAATTCTATTCTGGTAAAAACCGCGTTTTTCGGCGGCGACCCAAATTGGGGGCGAATATTAGTTGCCGCCGGTATGGCCGGAATACCGTTGTTAGCTGATCGATTAGAGTTAAGTATCGGCGGTGTGGCTTTAGTCAAAGGCGGGCAGGGCGTAGAGTATGATAAGCAAATAATAAAAAACGTTTTGGGTGCGCCGGAGATAGCGGTGACGCTGGATTTAAAACAAGGTGAAAGTGAGGCTGTTTGCTATGGTTGCGACCTCTCTTATGATTATGTCAAAATAAATGCTGAATACCATACATGAGGATGTGTGAAATTTGTAGGGGCGATTTTTTAGAACTACACCCCCACCCTGGCCCTCCCCCGTCCAGGGGGAGGGGAAGATAGAGCCGCCTTGGCAATTTTTCGTCGGGGCGGCAAACATAGGCGCAAAGCTTGCTTTGCCTAGGAAATGAAAGCGTAGAGGGTTGAGGGGAGATGTGTAGCGCGCCAGTTTATCTGGCGCCTAGAGTTCCGGCCGAAAAGTACCGTCGGCCGGTCAATAAAGAGAACGTGGCCGAGACGAGACCGAGGATAACGCAGTAGATTGGGTTTTCGGCCACACTTCTAGTGTTTGAGGATAGATAAGGGTGTTAAGGTATACAAAGTATGTAAGCGCGAGGAGCAAGTGAGTACACTGGAACAATCGACTGATAATGAAGAAAAGATATACTGCTACTACCATCCGAATGTAGAAACGCGTATCTCGTGCTCAAGTTGCGGTAAACCGATATGTCCGCAGGATATGGTCTATACTTCGGTAGGAGTAAAGTGCCGGGAATGCGCCAAGCCGGTCGGCCGAACGGCGGCAGGGGCCAAGCCGATATATTATATTCGCGGAGCGGCGGCCGGTCTGGGGGCGGCAATTGTCGGTGGCATTGGTATCCAATTGTTGCGGAGATTAATACCTTTTGGAGGATTTATCTTAGCCATCATATTGGGTTACGCGATTGGCGAAGCTATAAGCTGGGGCGCGCGGCGTAACAGCGGTCTTGGATTTCAAATTATAGCCGGTATTTCGGCTTTGATTGCTTTTACCTTAGGCGGTTATATTATCGGCCGCTCTATGTATACGGGCAACATCACTTTTTTGTTAAATCCTATAAGTCTATTAATAGCAGCCTTGGGAATTTTTACGGCTGTTGCCAGGATGAGATGAGAGGGAAGAGAAAACGTGAGGCGTTAGGGCGTAAAACGTGTAGGGGCGAGGCGTGCCTCGCCCGTGAAGTGGGAGCGTAGAGGATTGAGGAGCGACTAATCGCATAAAGTTATGATTAAGAAAAGAGAGTAAGTGCAAACATTAGAAGATAAGGTCAAGGCGCTACGCCAAGTACAACCAAAAATGCGCTCAGAGGTAGTAAAAAAATATATCCGCGCCTATCATGGAGAAATAGTGGTAATCAAATACGGCGGCGGGGCGATGACAAAATTGTCATTGAAAGAGGATCTGGCTCAAGATCTATCCTTATTAAAACAGGTCGGTATCAAGCCGGTCTTGATTCACGGTGGTGGACCGGAGATTTCCGAGATGATGAAAAAACTGAAACTGCCGGTCAAATTTATCGGCGGTTATCGTCAAACCAGCGCTGAAGCCATTGACATAGTTAAGATGGTTTTAGTCGGTAAAATAAATAAGAAGCTGGTGGGATTGATTAATAAACATAATCATTACGCTGTTGGTTTGAGTGGTGACGACGGCATGTTGATAGAAGCAAAAAAGAAGGAAAATCCCCCCGGGTTGGGTTATGTCGGTGAAGTAGCCCATATTAATACTAAACTGATTAACTCACTTTTAGATTTAGACTATATACCGGTTATTGCTTCCGTCGGCACCGATGACCAGGGTAATAGTTATAACATTAACGCTGACTCGGTTGCGGCGGCCATGGCAGTCGCGTTAAAGGCGCGGCATATTATATTTTTAACAAATGTGGATGGTTACTATCGTGATATTGGCGATCATACAACTCTGTTAAGTGAAGTGAAGGCCGGTCATATAAGACATTTAATAGAAAAGGGAGATATTTCCGGCGGTATGCTACCGAAAATCGAAGCTTGTCTGCGGTCATTGGACGGCAAGGTGGGCTGGGTTCATATCTTAAACGGAACCAAGCCGCATACCATACTTCAAGAAATTTTTACGCGTAAAGGCGCCGGTACTATGATTAAAAATGATAAAATGATTACTAATCAACCGCTAAAAAAAGCCGGAAAGATAAGAGCATGAAAAATAACGTTTTTTTTGACAAGGAAGCTGAGTTTCATATACCCACCTATAAGCGGTTGCCGGTAATTTTCGAAAAAGGTAAGGATGTCTATCTATGGGACAGTGACGGTAAAAAATATATCGATTTTATTGCCGGCTTAGGGGTAGTTAATTTAGGACATTGTCACTCAAAGGTAATCGACGCTTTTTGTCTCCAAGCGCAGGAGCTAATACATGTTTCCAATCTCTTCTACACGAAACCGCAGATAAAATTGGCTGAAAGATTGGTGAAGATGTCTTTACCCGGGGGCAAGTGTTTTTTCTGCAATAGCGGCGCGGAGGCAAATGAAGGCGCGATTAAGTTGGCCCGGCGCTATGGCAAAACTCACTTCGCTGATGAGCGAGTTGAAATCATCACGGCGCTGCGGTCTTTCCATGGGCGTACTCTAAAAACCTTAGCCGCTACCGGACAACCGGATAAACAGCTCCCCTTTCAGCCGTTACCGAGCGGGTTTAAGCATGTAAAATTTAACGACATAAGCGCTCTGCGTCAAAGTGTTGATAATAATACTGCCGCGGTGATGTTGGAAGTGATTCAAGGAGAAGGCGGCGTGTATCCGGCTGAACAGGATTATCTTAAAGAAGTGCGCCGGTTTTGCGACGAGCATCAATTGCTGTTGATCTTGGATGAAGTGCAAACCGGGTTTGGACGCACCGGCAAAATCTTCGCTTTTCAGCATTATGGTATTGAACCTGATATTATTAGCGTAGCCAAAGGCTTGGGTAACGGGTTGCCCATTGGCGCTTTCATCGCTAAAAAGTCGATTGCCGATATTTTTAACTATGGTGATCACGGCTCTACATTCGGCGGTGGGCCGGTTGTTTGTGCTGGAGCTTTGGCGACATTGACAGCTTTGACAGATGAGAAATTACCGGAAAAAGCAGCTAAAACAGGCGCTTATTTTAAACAAAAATTAAATGAGTTAGCGGCTGCCGACACGATTATTACGGATGTTCGCGGCAATGGTCTGATGTTAGGTTTGGAGATAGCTAAACAGACGGCACCGGAAATTGTCATTGCTATGCTTGAGCAAGGTTTTATAATAAACAATATCGGCAAAAATATACTGCGTTTTTTACCGCCGCTTACGATTGCGGAAAAACATATAGACAGTATGCTGTCAGCCTTAACAACTTTTTTAAAGGATTGAATATTGTCAAAACGTGATTTTTTATCTTTAGCGGATTTTAAACCGGACGAGATCTATCATCTGCTTGCTAAAGCGATGGATTTTAAGCGGCAACGACGGCAAAATAAGCCGCATCGCCTATTGCGGGGGAAAACGGTCGCGTTGATTTTTAGTAAGCCGTCTACGCGTACCCGGGTCTCTTTTGAAACGGCCATAGCTGATTTGGGAGCCGATTCAATCTTTCTCAATGCCAACGATTTGCAGTTAGGCAGAGGCGAGACCATTGAAGATACCGGCAAAGTACTCTCTCGCTATGTTGACGCTTTAGTTGTCAGGACACATGATCACAGTGAGTTGGAGGCATTGGCGGCCGTATCGTCGATTCCCATTATTAACGCTCTGACTAATAAATATCATCCCTGCCAAGCGCTGGCTGACTTGATGACCATATTGGAAAAGAAAGACCGTTTATCGGGCATTAAATTGGCTTATCTCGGTGATGGTAATAATGTCTGTAATTCGCTGATGTTAGCGGCGGCTAAAGTAGGAATCAAGCTCTCCGTGGCATCGCCTAAGGGTTATGAGCCGCAAGCATCTGTTATTGAAGAGGCCAAGGCATTAAAGACCGGCCTCAACGGCATTAAAATTACTAGAAAAATAACGTCGGCGGTAAAAGGCGCGGATGTTATATACACGGATGTTTGGACGAGTATGGGCCAAGAGGATGAAGCTAAAGAGCGGCGCGCGATTTTCGCTGACTATCAACTAAACAGTGAGGTTCTGGCGCTGGCTTCACCGGCGGCGATTGTGATGCATTGCCTGCCGGCGCACAGAGGTGAGGAGATCAGCGCTGAAGTCATTGACGGCGAACAGTCGGTCGTTTTCGACCAAGCGGAAAATCGTTTACACGCGCAAAAAGCTTTGTTGGCAAAGTTGATAGTCAATGAATAAAATTAGCAGACAACAGTTGATTAAAAAAATTGTCAGCAGTCGGCCGATAGGTACTCAGCATGAATTGGTGGAAGAGTTAAAACAGCGGGGGACAGATGTTACTCAGGCAACCGTTTCTCGTGACATCAAAGAGATGGCTCTAAGTAAAAGCCGTGATATCAACGGTCGGATGATTTTTCGCCTCCAAGATAAAATTGCCGCCGAGCCGGTGGAAAAATTGAGGCGGATGTTGGCGGAGTTTGCTTTAAGCGCTGAGAATAGTGATAATCTTGTAGTTATTAAAACAACACCGGGAGCGGCTCAGACGTTGGCAAGATATCTTGACCAAGCCAATCTCGAAGAGTTATTGGGGACTGTCGCGGGAGACGACACAATCTTGTTAATTGCCCGCGACGCTAAAAAGGGTAAAATAATTCAACGGAAGTTGAGTGCGATGCTCATATGAGGAGTTGAATGCCGTATATTAATTCCCCTCTTTGCTAAAGAGGGGTTAGGGGAGATTGGGAAAGAAAAGACCGGAGACCGGGCAGGGCGCCAAGGGGCGAGAGAGAAATGCGTAGCTACAAAGCTTGCTTTGCTTGTGAAGATACGTTTGTCATTCTCAGCTTGACTGGGAATCCAGGTAGAGAGGTGCATTGGAACCAAAGTCTGTAAAGCACTATAAAGCACCGTTGGCCGTGGATCCCCGATCGGGGTCGGGGATGACAAACATAAAATTGTCGGGTATAACAGCGGAAAGGGAGCGTAGCGGGGAGATTGGGGAAAGTACGGCCGCGCTTATAGCTATATAATTATGAATTTGTTATGGTAGTCGTGCAAGTAAAGAAGGAGTAATTTTGTCTAAAGAAAAAGTAGTACTGGCCTATTCCGGCGGACTTGATACCTCTGTTGCGATTAAATGGCTGCAAGACAAGTACAATATGGACGTTATCGCGGTCGTCTTAAATCTGGGGCAACCGGAAAATCTTCTATTGATCCAACGCAAGGCATTGGAAGTCGGCGCGATTGATTCGCTTATAGTTGACGCTAATAAAGAATTTATCAATGACTTTGTGGCTCCGGCGCTGGAAGCCAACGCGTTATATGAAAAAAAATATCCGATATCCACTGCTCTTTCCCGGCCCTTGATAGCCAAACACTTAGTGGAGGTAGCCAAGGCACACGGAGCGAGCGCGGTGGCGCACGGCTGTACCGGTAAAGGTAATGATCAAGTGCGTTTGGAGACAGCCATCATGGCTTTAAACCCTGATATCAAGATTATCGCTCCGCAGCGGGAGTGGGTAATGTCCAGAGAAGAAGAGATAGAATACGCTAAATCCCACAATATCGAAGTCCCGGTGACCAAAGCCGACCCTTATAGCGTTGATGAAAATTTTTGGGGCCGCAGTATTGAAGCCGGTATGTTGGAAGACCCCTGGGTCGAGCCGCCGCCGGATGTTTTTAAATGGACGACTAACCCGGTTGACGCCCCGGATACTCCGGAATACATTGAGCTCGTTTTTGAGCAGGGGAAACCGGTCATACTTAATGACCAGTCATTATCGTTATTAGAGTTAGTCCCCGAATTAAATAGATTAGCCGGCAAACACGGTATCGGTCGGGTGGATATGGTGGAAAACCGTTTAGTCGGGATTAAATCGCGGGAAATTTATGAATGTCCGGCGGCAACAGTGCTGATTGCCGCGCATCGGGAGATTGAAACACTTACTCTGACACGGGACGTGCTTCACTATAAATATGATGTCGAGGAAGCTTACGCTCGTGAGGTCTACTTCGGCAAATGGTATTCCCCATTAAGGCTGGCGTTGCAAGCGTTTATAGCTTCCACTCAACACCATGTCAGCGGCACGGCAAGGTTTAAATTATATAAAGGCCATTGCCGGGTTGTCGGCCGTAAATCGCCGGCTTCTCTATATGATTATAACTTGGCTACTTACGATAGATCAGATGAATTTTCTCACGAGTCGGCCAAGGGATTTATTGAGCTCTGGGGCTTGCCCGGCAAAGTTTGGGCCAAGAAACAAGGATGGCAATGAAGCTCTGGGGCGGTCGTTTTCATAAATCAACCGATAAGCTCGTCGAAGAGTTCACCACATCTTTAAGTTTTGACAAGCGCTTGTTCAAAGAAGATATAGCCGGTAGTATTGCTCACGTTAAAATGCTGGCCAAGCAAGCTATTATTCCCCAAGAGGATAGTGATATTATTCAAACGGCTATTCAGGAGATATACCGGGAGATAGAAGCGGAGCAATTTGCTTTTAATATCGGCGATGAGGATATTCACATGGCCATCGAAAGAGCGCTTATTGAAAAAGTCGGTCCGGTGGGCGGAAAATTACACACAGCGCGCAGCCGTAATGATCAAATCGCGTTGGACACGCGCATGTACCTTAAAAAAGAGATAATAGAACTTTGCGGTTTGGTCATGGATTTCCAGGAAGTTATCATCAGCAAAAGCCGTGAGCATATTGAGACGATCATCCCCGGCTATACTCATATGCAGCGAGCTCAACCGCTACTATTATCACATCATTTTTTAGCTTACTTTTTTATGCTGCAACGAGATTTTTACCGACTTTTTAACAGTTATCGGGAAACTGATGTCTTACCTTTGGGCTCAGCGGCATTGGCCGGTACTTCATTTCCGATAGATCGCCGATATATCGCCAATGAGCTTGGTTTCTCGCGTGTCAGTGAAAATAGTTTGGATTCCGTCAGCGACCGTGATTTTATCATCCAGTTTTTAGCGGCCGCCGGTTTGATGATGGCCCATCTAAGCCGTTTAGCGGAAGAACTTATTATCTGGTCGACCCAGGAATTTAACTTTATAGTCATGGATGATTCCCATACGACCGGCAGCAGTATCATGCCGCAGAAAAAAAACCCGGATGTCGCGGAGTTGGCTCGCGGTAAGACCGGCCGTGTCTATGGCAACTTAATGGCCATGCTAACGGTGATGAAAGGTCTGCCGCTATCTTACAATCGTGACCTGCAGGAGGATAAGGAAAGTTTGTTTGATACCATTGATACCGTTAAGTTAACGCTCTCGGTGCTAAGAAGTACTATAAAAACGATGTCCATTAATACCGATAAGATGGCTAAGGCAGCTCAGGCGGATTTTATTACCGCGACTGATTACGCCGATTATTTAGTGAAAAAAGGGATGCCTTTTAGGGTAGCGCATGAAGTTGTCGGCGAACTTGTTAAGAACTGCATTGATGCGGGAAAAAACCTGAGTGCTCTCTCATTGGAAGATTTAAAGAAAATAAATAACCTCTTTGACGCAGACGCCCTGGAGTTGGCGGACCCCCGTCGTTCGGTTGAAAGTAGAGACAGTGAAGGCGGTACAGCGAGTACCAGTATAAATAGGCAGTTTTCTCAAGCGGCTAAGATAATGGCTGATGAGAAAAAATGGTTGGAAAAACATTTGGGGAAAGTTCAAAAATAAACAATGAATGACAAAAAGCCACAGCTAAAAGCTGAACTTCTTAAGCTTGTTAGAGGTGTTGTCCGTCGGGGCAAGGTCACTCTCTCGTCCGGAGCCGTAAGTGATTTCTATGTAGATTTGCGTTTGCTTACCTTGAATCCGCATGGAGCTTATCTGGTTGCTAATCTATTTCAGGCGCTGCTGGCGCAGACGGATTATGATGCCATCGGCGGATTAACAATGGGCGCCGACCCTATCGTGGGGGCGTTTTGTTACCATGCTTACCTAAAACAACAACCGATAAACGGTTTTATAATCAGAAAATCCGCCAAGGAACACGGGACGCGTAAAAGTATCGAAGGCCCGACGATTGCCGCCGGTTCCCGCGTAGTAATAGTTGACGATGTTGTCACCAGCGGTGCCTCTATCGCTACCGCTTACCAGGCGGTCAGTGATTGCGGCGCTAAAGTGGTTAAGGCGTTGGCGGTAGTTGATCGTGAAGAAGGCGCGGCTGAGCGCGTCCGCCAATTAGGCATCGATTACGCCGCTATTCTTACTCGCTCGGAGATTTTATAGGAAATTTTGTTCTTACTCCCAAAACTTTAGCAGCAACAACCGCCGCCGGGTTTACAGCTGTCGCCGTATTCCTTACTTTCCTTGATTAAATCGTCCAACTTAAAATCCTGCTCGATATTGGTTGACCCGCAAACTGAGCAAGTAAAATCGGAGGCTTTGTTCTTCTTCTCTTCTACGGTCGCCTCAATAGTAAAGTCGGCTTGGCAATCAAGGCACTTATAATTATAACTAGGCATTTTTGACTCCTTTCTTAATGTTTAATTGTATCGGCACTTTCCTTAAAGCGCTGAGGCCGTGCGGCTCATCCGCCAATAGTGGAATTTGAGCTAAGGGCGCGGTAAAGAGCTTTTTTATTAACTCAAGATGTTTCTCTTGCGCCGCCAGTCGGCCGGCGAAAAAACCTTCTGCGCAATTCTCAGCCAATAGAGTTTGGTTGGCGATAATGTAAGCCGGTTTTATACCGATAGAAGCAAGCTGGTCAGCGCCGCGTTTGGCTTCGATTATCGGTGTATATTCCGGCAGTACGATAAAGATAAACGACGAACCATCATCTGATTGCATCCGCTTTATGACTTTATCGAATTTTGCTTTTGCCGCGCTGTCGGCCTCACTCAACTCTTTGGCGGCATAGGTCTTGATTTCCAGCTGGTCTTTCCAATCAACAGGTAGCTTCAACAACCTCAGCGTATGGCCACTGGGCGCCGTGTCGAAGACTATATAATCATAATCAGACGACCCGGCAAGATCGATAAAGCGATAAAAGACCGCCATCTCTTCCGTGCAAGGTGAGTTCAGCTCTTCTTCCATGGCCGCCAAGCGGTCCGGCGGGTATTTACCCGCGGCCTCACTTAGAATTTTCTCTTTATATTTGGTCGCTTCCGCTTTCGGGTCTATACGCGTCGCGCTAAGACTATATGTACCGTTGACGGCGCGTACTGTATTGTCGACCGGCTCGCCTAAAATATTGGCTAAATGGGCCGCCGGGTCCGTAGTCGCCAATAGTGTTTTATAGCCTAAGTCTGATAAATTAAGCGCGGTGGCGCAGGATAGCAAGGTCTTTCCCACCCCGCCTTTACCGGTAAAGAAGATTAAATGAGAGCTGTCTTCAATCGGCGGCGCCAGATTTATCTCCGCTATAGGATGATGTAACGGCATGGCTAGCGACGCTGTTATTTTTTTCTCCGCTCGTGACGACCTGACTATCTCAGCCGCTGTGATCGGGGTCTGGTAAAGTAGTTTACCGGCAGCGCTTAATTCTTCCAAGCCGATGAGCTCATGCTCCTGCAAATACATCGCTTTTGCCGCCGGGTCGAGATTGATAATATTATCTAATTCCCGCAACTGCTCTTGGCGTTTTATAGCAAAAAAGCTATTAGAACAAGCCGTAGTAGGAATGATGCCGTTAACAATTAAGTTTGTTGACTCGATTCCCAATTCCTTCAGTTCCAGCAGGGAACGTTTTGTCTCTTGAATAGAAGACACCTGCGGTTTGAGGACAAAGATGAAGGCGGTCAAGGCCGGGTCTTTTAAAACGGTTAAGGCTTTATCGAATTTTATCTTGGAATCTGCCAGGGCTTGGGCCGGGCCGATACAGGTATTGACATTGTGCTCCGTACCTTGAGCTATTACTTGGCTCCAATCACCAGGCAGTTCCAATAAACGCAGGGTATGGCCGGTTGGTGCGGTATCAAAGATAATCACCTCAAAATCACTCACATCCAGAAAATCCACAAATCTTTCAAAGGTCGCTATCTCAGCGGTGCACGGTGAATTTAGTTGCTCCTCCATCACGCTTAACATCGCCTCAGGCAGTACACCTCTTAAAGGAGCCAAGGTCCTTTCCTTATATTCAGCGGTGGCTTTGTCTGGGTCCAACTCCATCGCGAAAAGTCGGGGCCGGTCTTTTATAGCGGTAATCTTATGGCCGATAGGTTGTTCCATAACATCGGCTAAATTACTGGCCGGATCCGTGGTAATGATTAAAGTCTTGATGCCGCCTGCCGCGGAATAAATTGCGGCGGCACTGGAAAGGCTGGTCTTACCCACGCCGCCTTTGCCGGAAAAAAAATAATATTTCTGTTTAGATTTGGTCATCTTCATACACATCCTGATGAGTTGTAGTTATTGGTTCAGTCAGCCCAGCCTCTTTAGCTAGTGCTCTTTTGGCAACACTGACCAAGAAAAGCATCACTGGAACTTCAATTAGCGGTCCAACTACCGTGGACACGGCCACCATTTTTTGGGCGGAAAAAGCGGTAAGAGCAATGGCAATAGAAAGCTCAAAATTGTTGCCGCTCGCGTTAAAAGCGACCGCGATTCTGTCTCGCACATTAAATTTAAAAAGACGAGCAACATTATAAGACAGATAAAACATGATAATAAAATAAATGGTTAACGGCAGCGCCATTAAGGGAATTAGTTCGGGCTTGCTAATAATGACGTCACCTTTAAGCGCAAACAGCACCATTAGAGTAAAAAGCAAAGCAAAAAACTGGACCTTATTTATAATCGGCGTAAAAACACCCTTGAACCAAGTATGGCCTTTGTGTTTAATTAAAATATTTCTCGTAGCAATTCCAGCCACTAAGGGCAACCCCAGATAAATAAGGACCATTTCAATGATTAGGCTGATGTCAATATGAACTTTAGAGCCAATGATTAGCCATATAAAAATTGGCGTCATCACTATCTGACCCAGAGAATTCCAAACCATTACAACTATCGCTATAGCATTGTTGCCGCCGGCAAGGTCAGTCCAGACCAAAACCATGGCAATGCAAGGAGCGACACCTAAAAGAATAAGCCCTATCCAAAGCTCCGGATAGTTCTGTAAAAAAATGTTACCGAGTATCCATAACATAAATGGGGCAACCATAAAGGTGAAAAAGAGGACTATACCTAGTGCCCGGAAGTTCGTTATAGCTTTTTTGGCATCCTCCAAATGGAGTTTAGCCATAGCGGGAAATATCATAAGGAACAAGCCTAGCGGCAAGCCCAGCGATAAAAAATTGCTAAAGTCGTAAGAAAATTTGCCGCTAAACATATTGCTCAAAACCAGCGGCAAAGGCAGCAGCTCTACATTGGAGCCACTGACAAACTTGCCGATTAACAACCCGATAACCATAGTTAAGACAATCCACAAAGGCAACAGCTTATTTAATAAAGAGAGACCATGCTTAGCCGCTTTGTCGGTGCTTAAAACTTGCTCGGCAACAGCGCAGTTAGGAGCACAGTTATCCAGATTTAAATTTTGCTGTTCATTTTTCTTCTGCGACATTAATTCACCTATCAATGTAGATTGATATATATGTTAAAAAAAATAGGTTCTTAAATTAGGCTTTTACCGCGGCAATAATCTCATCGTATGTAGGGTAATCACCTTTTTTGATAATTTTGCCGTCAACCATAACCAGTGGCAGAGCTTCCATCTGCTCGTCTTTTATCAACGACATTACTTTCGGCTCGCTGATAAACTTATCGCGGTCGTTGGTCAGCATATATCTATTAATCAGGTAGCCTTCATTTTTTAGCCGGTCGATAAGCGTATTGAAATCAACCAGCCTCTCATCTACCGTAGGCCCGCACATGCCCGACGAACAACACATCGGCAGTTCAAATATCTTTATCTCAATTGCCATAATTTCTCCTAGTCTTCAACAATGGCTGGTTATATCTAAGGTGTTGCTTTGGCAATATAACTCGATTTTGGCCAATATATCCTCAACTATATTTGGCTTTAAAGTGTAATATACCCAACGCCCGCGATGTTCATCTGTAACCAGTCCGTATTTCTTAAGTACTTTTAGATGGTGCGACATTAGATTTTGGGGAATATCCACTGCGTCGGTCAATTGGCAGACACATTTTTCCCCGCTGCTTAGGCAAGCAATAATTTTTAGCCGATTTTCATCCGCCAGCACTCTAAGCTCCTGAGTTAATTCCCTAGATTTGATTGTTTTTGTCGCCAACATTTTTTACCTCATATCAATTGCTGTTGATATATTATAAGTTATTCGCAAAACTGTCAAGAAAAATTCTTAAAAAATTAAAACAAGGCCTCGCGGAAGCTGATATTGCGAAACTCTGCCGTATTGGTTATTAAATACAGTTATAAGATGTGTGTAATTAAAAACTTGACAAATGATTTTACTTTGATTACTCTATTCGCATGTTAAAGAAGAGAGCGATTAAAGAGATAGCGAATATAATCGCCGGCTACACGTTTCGCGGCGCGATAACGCCGTCAGTCGATGGTAATATCTTTGTTTTGCAGGCTAAAGATATAAATAAAAATGAATATATTGAAAAGATTGAAGACCTAACAAGAACTCCATTAGAGATACCGCGCAGCAACTCATATCTTAAATACGATGATGTGCTGTTAACATCGCGGGGCGCCGGCAACCGCAGTTTTAAGTCTACGCTGTATAAATCTAAAGCTGATAACGTGGTCGCTTCGTCGTCCGTATATATAATAAGAATTATCGAGGAAAAAATTTTACCGGAATATTTGTCATTATATTTAAATTCTATTGAGGGGCAAAAAGCGCTCTATAAAATAGTTACGGGCGCGCAAATCCGCACAATTAATCGTAAGGATTTGGATGAAATGAAAGTGTCGCTGCCGACACTGGAAAAACAAAAAATATTAGTCGCCTTCTATGAAAATATAAATCGGCAGGAAAAAATAACAGTGCGAATAAAAGAAATAAAACAAAATATCATGAATGCGATTACGCGTGATGTCGCGACTAATTAAAGGAGCAATATGGTCTCACAAAAAAAATATACGCAAGAAGATTTAAATAACATTCTCTGGAACGCCGCCGACTCATCGAGGAGTAACGTTGACGCCGGTATTTATAAAGACTACGCGCTGGCCATGTTATTTTTTAAGTATTTAAGCGACCTTTCCAAAAAGCATCATGAGATTTATAAACAGCGTTTTGGCAGTGATGAGCAACGTATAGCGGAAAAAATGAAACAGGACCGCTTTTTCCTGCCGCCTAAATCTTCATTCGATTACATCTACGGCATGCTTGAGGAAGACCATATCGGCCAAGAGCTGAATAAGGCGCTCCATAGAATAGAGGAAGAGAATAAAGCCAAGCTTGAAGGTGTATTTAACGTGGATTTTAACTCAGAGGCGGTTCTGGGTCGGCTCGATCAGCGCAATAAAATGTTGCGCCATCTTATAAAAGACTTCGCCAAAATAGATTTAAGCGATGTAAACGATGATATTATCGGCAATTCATATATGTACATGGTTGAGCGCTTCGGCGTTGGCGCCGGAAAAAAAGCCGGAGAGTTTTTTACCGTCAGGCAAGTCGCTAAGTTGGTGGCTATGCTGGCGCAGCCGAAACCCGGCAATAGAATCGGTGATCCGGCTTGTGGTTCCGGCGGTCTGCTGCTGTTGGCCGGTGAGGAAGTTGAAAGGCAAGGTTCAAAAGATTACGCGCTTTACGGCCAGGAATCAACCGGCTCGACCTATCAACTGGCGCGGATGAATATGTTTCTGCACGGAAAAGACTCCGCCCGACTTGAATGGGGCGATACGCTAAATAATCCGATTCTGGTAGAAAATGATAAACTGATGAAATTCGACGTTCAAGTCTGTAATCCCCCTTTTTCGCTGAAGAAATGGGGTGCCCCCAACGCCGAGGCCGATAAGTACCGGCGTTTTTGGCGCGGGGTACCGCCCAAAGACAAAGGCGATTTTGCTTTTATAACCCATATGGTCGAGACGGCAAAACCAAAATCCGGGCGCATTGCGGTAATCGTGCCTCACGGCGTACTCTTTCGCGGCGGCGCTGAGGGAAAGATTCGTAAACAGCTAATCGAAGAGAATATTATCGACGCGGTCATCGGGCTGCCCGCCAAACTTTTTCAAACCACCGGCATTCCGGTCGCCGTCCTACTCATTGACCGCTCACGGGAGCAAGGCGGTGCCAATGAGGATAAGAAAGAAGTCCTTTTCATTGAGGCGTCCAAGGAGTTTAAGCCCGCGAAAGCGAAAAATATTCTTACAGATGAAAATATAGCGAAGATTTATAAGACCTATGAAGTGCGTAAAGAGGTGGAAAAGTTCTCCCGCAACGTCGGTTTTGATGAAATCGCGGAAAATGATTTTAACCTCAACATTACCCGCTACGTCGATACCTTCGAGGAAGAAGAACCCATAGATATCAAAGCGAATTTAAAAGAGCTGGCCGCGCTGGAGCCGGAGCTGAAAAAACTGGAAGGGCAGATGATCGAGTATCTAAAAGAGTTGGGGATCAATTAGGATGAAAAAATTACCGGACAATCAAAAATCAGTTACCGAGAAACTCTCGGCAACTGCGATTATTACCGATTAAGCGACATTTGTATTAATTAAAAAGTAGTGATTATGAAAAAAAGCAAAAAAATAAAAGTTCAGGGTTTTGAAATAGCCATTATTTCAAAAGAAGAATCCGACTATATTTCGCTTACGGATATGTTGAGAGCGAAAGATGGTGATTTTTTTATTTCTGATTGGCTTAGAAATAGAAATACTGTTGAGTTTCTGGGTATCTGGGAGAAAATAAATAACTCCAATTCTAATTATGGCGAATTCGCCATAATTAAAAGTCAAGCGGGTCTGAATAGTTACAAGATAAGCGTAAAAGATTGGGTGGAAAAAACAAAAGCTATCGGACTGAAAGCTAAAGCCGGCCGATATGGCGGAACATATGCCCATAAAGACATTGCTTTTGAGTTTGGAATGTGGATAAGTCCGGTATTTCCCCTCTTTAACAAAGAGGGGCCAGGGGAGATTTTGAGCATCAATATAAAGGTTAAGCATCCAGTTACAAAAATAGAGCACGAGTTTAAGGGATTAAGAGAATTTAGACTGTTGAACAATAGAAAAGTAGTGGGTATGAGATTAGTAAAAAGTTTATTTAATTCTCTCGAAAAGACGCTGTCGTTTTCCCCAGCGTGGAAAACGCAGCTCGGCTCTCGGCATCGCTCCTCGCTCGGGAGCTTGGCTCCCGGCGAGACCATGCTCGCTTTAGCCTGCGAGACGCTTTTCTCGTAGAATAAATAAACGTTTTTTTAGTAGCTGTCAGATGTGTAGCGCGCCAGTTTATCTGGCGCCTTATGTGAGAGTAGAAAAAACGAGAGTGTAAGGTGGATGGGTGACGGGGTAAGAAAGCAAACCGTGTTGGGGCGGAGTTTAACTCCGCCCGTGAAAATACGTTTGTCATTCTCAGCTTGACTGGGAATCCAGGAACAAGGAAAGGGAGAGCGTTGAGGGTTGTGGGGAGAAAACATTTGGGCGGAAGGCGTAAAGTGTAAGAGCGTAAAACGTGTAGAGGCGAGGCACGCCTCGCCTTTGAAAATACGTTTGTCATTCTCAGCTTGACTGGGAATCCAGGAACCACGGTGCATTAGAATAAAAAGCATCAACAGGCACAGTTGATTGTGGTTCCCCGCTCATTGGGGATGATAAACGGAAATTAAGGATTGTTAAAAATTTAGGAGTTGAGAGTGAATAATATAAGCTATGAAATTAATAATAAAATTGATATTACTTGCTTAGAATTAGCAATTATTAACTTTAATATAATCAATAAATTAAAGAAATTTGCCGACAAAATAATTGTTGCACATTTAATCGGGAATATATATAATACTAGTAGCATACCCGCCAAGCCTCTGCATTGCATGCTCAATTATGGTGGGTTTTTCTTTGCCCGGGAAGTTTTATGAAGTATAATAAACCTCCCCTTACTTTCGAGTCTCAAGCCAATCAACTCATCAAGCATGGACTTTTAGCTAATAAAGATGTTTTGATAAAACGTTTGAAATCTGTCAGCTATTACAGGTTAAGCGGCTATTGGCATACCTTTAAAGAATCTGACAGTGCATTTAAACCTGATACTATGTTTGACACAGTTTGGCAACGCTATGTATTCGATAGGCAATTACGGGTTTTGGCTCTGGATGGCATTGAGCGAGTAGAAATCGCTATCAGGACATCCGTGATTTATCATTTCTCTCATACCTATGGTCCTTTTGGCTATATTGATATCTCTAATTTACCCAACCTTGACCCAGAACAGTTTAGTAAATTTATAGAAATATTATTGAAAGATCAAAAAAGAAGCAGGGAAGTATTTGTAAAACATTTTAAGGACAAGTATGGAGATAGCCATCAATACTTACCGCTTTGGATGGCGGCGGAAGTCACAACTTTTGGAACTATTTTGACTTTATTTAGAGGTATCGATTCGTCCCTGAAGAAAGCGATGGCCAGAGACTATGAAATATCGGATAGAGTTCTGGAATCTTGGCTTAAGGCTATAAATGGTATTAGGAATATCTGTGCTCATCATGGTCGGTTGTGGAATCGGGAGCTTGGATACAAGCCGCAGATTCCCAGGCAACAAAAGCATCTTGAGTGGCATAATCCTGTAGAAATCAAAAATAATCGTGTATTCGCCATTTTTACAATTATTAAATATATGCTAAATATTATCGCGCCGCAGAGCAAATGGCCCAACCGCCTCAATGAGCTGCTTAATAAATATCCGGATATACCTTTAATTAGTATGGGTTTTCCTGAAAATTGGCAAGGTTGTCCGATATGGAGTGTTAATTAGATAGATGATGAGATTGTTCCGAGACGCTTTTCTTGAGAAAGAAATGAACCTTTTTTCATGGGATGATGGTTGAGGATTTAAAAGAGTGGGGGTTAGTAGATGAATAAAGAAATAAGTGCAAACAAGAAGCTCGCTATTTTTAAGGGAAAAGAAATTCGCAAGATAATACATAATGACGAATGGTGGTTCGCTATAGCGGATATTGTTGAAATATTAACA
Organism: uncultured Actinomycetes bacterium; assembly: GCA_913009475.1. Classification (GTDB taxonomy): domain Bacteria; phylum Actinomycetota; class Aquicultoria; order CAJVYJ01; family CAJVYJ01; genus CAJVYJ01. The sequence goes on from CAJVYJ010000009.1 coordinate 19,900, forward strand.
GAAAGTGTTGACGTTAAACAGTATATTAAAAAAATGCGTGCGAGAGATAAAGAACTTGATTCCTACTGGGGTACAAATTGTACCCCCCTTGGAATGATTGCAAAAGATGGTAAAAAGAGAAAAGTAAATTGTGCCAATACGGAAACAGTTTTTCGGATTCTTCAATCGATTCCGTCTCCAAAAGCGGAGCCGTTTAAGAGATGGCTGGCAAAAGTTGGCTATGAGCGGATACGGGAAATAGAGGACCCGGAACTTGCCACCAAGCGAACCCGCGCTTTATACAAGGCTCAAGGTTATGATTACGCATGGATTGAAAAACGCATGCGCGGCATAGCTATTCATGAAGACCTCACAACCGAGTGGAAAAACAGAGGGATTAAAGAACAAAATAATTACGCAATTCTTACAGCGGAGATTTCCAAAGCAGCATTTGGAATGACGCCGAGCGAGTATAAAAAACACAAAGGGCTGAAAAGAGAAAATCTTCGCGATCATATGACCGATCTAGAACTTATATTTTCTATGCTTGGTGAAGCGTCAACAACGGAAATAGCGCGCAACACTAACACCCAAGGTTTTACTGAAAACAAACGAGCAGCTTGCAAAGGCGGCGTTATCGCCGGTGATGCGCGCAAAAAATTGGAAATAGAAACCGGGAAAAAAGTAAGCGTAAAAACCAATTATCTAAAAGAGTCTCAAAAAGTAAAGAAGTTAGGTAAAAGGGATGAGTAAGATTATTCAAAAGAGTTTGTTGAGCATAAGTCGGTTTTGTAAAGAGTTGAGTGGCGGATAACGAGACTGTTTCGAGACGCTTTTCTCCGAGAATAAATAAACCTTTTTTTATTTGACATGGGTAGCGTCAGAGCTTGCTCTGATAAAAAATATTAAGCAAAGAGAATCTAAAGATTGGATTTTCGGCTGGAACTCTGCTGAAGAGGTACGCCGGTATTTCCCCTCTTTAACAAAGAGGGGTCAGGGGAGATTTATAAAATTTGTCATTCTCAGCTTGACTGGGAATCCAGGTCTTTAAAATCACCTCTTTGCTAAAGAGGGGTCAGGGGAGATTGCGAATATTGAAAACTAGACTGTTGAACAACAGAAAAGTAGTAGGTATGAGGTTAGTAAAACGTTTATTTAATTCTCTCGAAAAGACGCTGTCATTTTCCCCAGCGTTAAAAATGCAGCTCGGCTCTCGGCATCGCTCCTCGCTCAGGCGCGTAGCACCTGGCGAGACCATGCTCGCTTCAGCCTCCGAGACGCTTTTCTCCGAGAATAAATAAACGTTTCTTATTTGATATGGGTAGCGTCAGCGCTTGCTCTGATAAAAATATTAAGATAGGAGATCGGAAGAGCGTCGTGTAGGGAAAGAGTGTAGATCTCGGTGGTCGCCGTATCATTAAAAAAAAAACAAAATCAATAAAACAAAAAAAAAAAAAAACAAACCAAACATATCACTGCTATTAATATCCCCACTCCCGCCC
>CAJVYJ010000010.1 GCA_913009475.1 uncultured Actinomycetes bacterium
CCACAACTCGATCATATCATCTTGTATCTATTGCCTATATCTTTACGATCATTCTCTCTGTTTTTCTACTTCATATATCTCTTTTTTTTTTTTAATGATACGGCGACCACCGAGATCTACACTCTTTCCCTACACGACGCTCTTCCGATCTAAAAACTGATACAACTGTTACACCTGATCCTAATTTTACCGTGTTTCAATTCCTTAAAGGTTCAGTAAAAACTTGCTAAGGCCCGGCGCCCAAACGTACTGATTGTGTTTCAATTCCTTAAAGGTTCAGTAAAAACCCGGCAAGGAATACTTTACAGCCGACCAAATCGCCGGTTTCAATTCCTTAAAGGTTCAGTAAAAACTAGCAAGTAGTATCAGTTTTACTGCTTATGTAAGAAGTTTCAATTCCTTAAAGGTTCAGTAAAAACCCTATAAATGGGATGTTCAAGGTGATACTACTGCCACGTTTCAATTCCTTAAAGGTTCAGTAAAAACAATTAAACGCACGTGGTTTAGCTAACATTATAGATAGTTTCAATTCCTTAAAGGTTCAGTAAAAACTATGACGGGCTTATTTAATCCCCGGGACCGGTTGACTGTTTCAATTCCTTAAAGGTTCAGTAAAAACTAATAATACAATTTGAGGAGGACTAAATGCAAACAGGTTTCAATTCCTTAAAGGTTCAGTAAAAACTTATACAAAAATTGTAACTAGAGATTATAGAGACTGTTTCAATTCCTTAAAGGTTCAGTAAAAACATTCTTATGTAAGTTTTGTCATGCAAAGGTTCACCAGTTTCAATTCCTTAAAGGTTCAGTAAAAACTTTCCCGACGACCAGCCCGCTTCTTTCAAGTTGAGCGGGTCAATCATATAGCAATCCATATCAAGGCCCGCGTCCGGGTCGTCGAACTGAAACCATTTTCTTTGCGGCATAGCAATACCATCGGCCGCTTGGCTGGCTGGTGTCAGTGTCGTATCAAATGTTGAACTTGCGACAACGCTCGCGTCGTGATTTATCGCGTTATCTTCCCAGTCTACTTGAGCGCGTACTTTGAATCGTCTTGTCGTGTCATCAATCGCTGTTTTGAAAGCAGGAGTAACTGGAAGCATTATTCCTCCACTAAGACAAGTGTAATATCGTTATAGAGTCTTAAATCTTCAGCGTAGGCTTCCGTTACCGATCCATAGCCAAATTGTCTGACTTTGACGCTATAAGACGAGCCCGCCTCGTTGATAAAATTAAGCGTTGTTAACCTTTCTGTTTCTGTCTTGAGCGCGTTAAAAGACGCCTCTTCCAACCCTATCCAGTAGAGGCTAAATACTTGTTTGACATCAGTTATATCTTCAACCAGTTTGCCGCCTGTCAAACGTCTTGAGTTCTTGATTGATTCAGGAACAATCTTTACCGGCTGATTTGGCCGAATAAGCGTTATTTCGCTACCGACTAATCCAAACTTCAGCGTAATCATAGCGCTCCTCCACTTCGCTGAAGCTCTAAGCGAATTTGTGGGATTAAGTCTCGCGCTAACTTTTTAAGTCCGCTGTCCGTACCACTGTAATGCTCAATATTGATACTGATATCACCTTGGCGGACCTGAGAATAGCTGCCAGCTGCGTTGGGGGTAGACGAAGATACGACATTAATCGGAATACCGACTTTTGCGAAGAAGCTACTTATGTTATGCGGCAATACTAATTCTCTTCCCATTTCACCTAAAATATACTTGCCATATGAAGCCCAGCCGCCAGACGCTCTGGTTTTATGTGCTGCCCTAGGGCTATGACTACTAGAAGATTTTGCTTTAGGCGGCGGTCCAAGTCCAAGAGCATTTTTTATCCAACGCCATGCTAATTTTGCCCCTTTCCAAACCGTTGCCCAAGCTTCCCCCAGTGGCGATAGGTTTTTTGCCATAGTTTTTGCTTTTCCACCGTATCCAGGCATCGCAGTAGCCATGGAACTCATTATCTTATTTGCCGAATGAGCTTTTGCCGATATTTCTCCATTAGCGACTGCTACCTTCTCAAACGCCGGTTTAGCATTATGGGCAGATACTGTTGCCGCATCGCTTGCTTTGCTTTGTTTTTCTTGCGCTGTTTTGACACGACTCGCCGACTGGTCAACTCTTAGATTTGCTTGTTCGACTCGTAATTCAGCCTGCTCCAACTGTTCATTTGTTGTTTTAGAGTCACCTTGTACTTTTTTTAAATCTTCCTGTGCCTTTTTTTGCTCAAGAATTGCCTGTTTTTGGTCTAATTTAGCTTGTCTTAACTGAAGCTCGGCATCCGAGCTTGCCCGTACTGCATCATTATATTGATTAAGCGCGACTTTGGATTCATCGTAAGCCGTTTTATTATCATGCGCTTGACCTGTAACATATCCCATAGCCGCACCTAATAAAGTATGTCCAGTAGCAGCCTGATAAGCGTAATCTGTTAGCGCTAAAACAGCTGTGGCAATAAGCATTAATATCGCTATGATAGGATTATCCTCTATAGCAATTAAAGCAACCTTTAAAATAAGTAAGGCATTCGACAATGCCTCTACTGCGACTGCGGCGGCGGCGGCTATCTCCATTCCTATCAAGGCAGCAGCAACGGCTAAAATTATTGGCTCAACCGTTGGATATACATTTATAATAAAATTCGCTAAACCCTTTACCGCACTTAGCGCTCGTTGCATGAAAGCTACAAGCCTATCCTTAAATAATCCGGCTGCGCCACGGCCTTCCCGAAAAGCACTAATCCAACTACTCATTTTGTTAACAACCGGCGTAATCGATGTTGCTAAATTTGCCAACATCGGTATAAAGATTTTCCCGAGCTCTATTAAAAGACCTTCTGACGACCCTTTTAATATTTTCCATTGCCCCGATAATGTACTTAGTTGTTCTTTAGCTACGCGTTCAGCGGTCTTCCCGGAATTATCAAGCGCCGTTGTTAACTTGTCTATGTCCTTTGATTTATCGGTAATTGCCAAAATCTCAGGGGCAGCCTCACCAAAAAGCTGCATGGCTGAATTCGCGTCCATACCGTGATCATGAAGGGTTTTCAATATTTCTGTAAATTTATGTGTCTTGGGATTAACATCTGCTACTGAAATGCCAAGCTTTTTTAATGCCTTAGTAGCACCGCCAACCGGATTTGCCAATATCGTTAATGCCCTATTTAGAGCAGTGCCGGCCTTTTCACCCTTAAATCCAGCATCATAGAGTTTTTCCAGAACAGCAGTAGTCTGTTCTAGCGACCATCCCATCGCGTGGGCAATAGGGCCAATGTAGTTCATCGAGCCGCTTAATTTTTCCAATGTGGCTTTTGATGAACCGATTGCCTTAGTGAAAACATCCGCAACCCGACCGGAATCCTTAGCTTTTAGACCAAACTGCGCTAAGGTAGATGTAGTCGTTTCAGTTGCGAAAGCTAAATCGCTCTGTGTTGACGCGGCCAAATCCATTATGCCGCGAATGCCCTTTTGCATTTTACCGGCGTCCCAGCCGGAACTAGCGAGGTCGTACATTGCGTCAGCGGCTTCTTTAGCAGAAAAGGCGGTATCTCTACCCAGCTGCATTGCCAGAGCGTCCATATCCTTTTTAGCGCTCCTAGCAGCCTTACCTGACAAGCCAGTAACACTCACCGCATTAGTTAGCGCCTGGTCATAATCAGCAGCCTTCTTAACCCCCAACACCATTGCGCCAGTAGCCGCGGCAATACCAAGGCCCAAACCCACTGCCGCCATTTTGCCAAGTTTACCAAATCCGCTCTTAAGCTTGCCCATAGAGCGATTAGACTTCGCCACCGCTCTGTTAAACTGCGAATTATCTAGTTTTAATTTACCTACAGCACTACCGATTAATCCCATGTATTCCTTAATTTATGACGTGCTCGCCAAAGAAGTTTTTAATATCGTCATCGCTCATGTCATCGATGTGAGGTTTTTTCTTGCCACTGATTTTTGAATCTTTAAACTCAACCCCAAGGGCTGAGGCAATAATTTCTAAATAATTAAAAAAAGGCTGTTGCAAATTCTTAATTCGCTCAGCCCTTCGCTCTAAAAACATTAAAACTTTGTCGAGATATTGTTCATCAAAAATTAAGTGATACTCTGCCGCAAACAATTCCTCAACAAATTCCCAGAAATCATCTACTCCTATTCCTACTTCAGAGTCGCCGCTGCTTTCATCAACGGCGCCAAGGAGTTTTTTAGTTTTTCAAATCCTTGAGCCTGGAGCACTATGCGAAACGCCTCGCCTAATTCATCAAGATAGGAATTGTCGATATCGTCGATAGTTACATCAGGAACCAATATTTTCATAGCCTCTGATGGTATCTCCATTAGTGAGTCCACCAATATCGCTATCTGTTCATCTTCTTTTTTCTCGATGGTTGTTAAATCCTTGATGACACCGCCAATTAGCTTGCCTAGCTTTTTTAACTGCTTAATCTTTTGCTTCTCAACCTTAAATTCCTTGCCGCCTAACATTATTATTGATTCGCTCATAATTCCTCCTGGTTATTGACAATAAAAAAACCTGGTTTTAAAAAATAAGCCGAGCCAGGGTAAACCAGGAAACCTAACTCGGCCGTAGAACAATGACGCTTATTTTATGACTGAAACTCTATATAATAGAGTTGCTTGCCCGCCGCCGCCGTAGTATCCGCTATCGCTTGAATTGAAATATCTTGAAGTAAGATAGTTTCCTCTTGAAATTTCGGCGTTATCGGTGTTATTAATTGCGCCTTGGCAAAATAGATTTTTACGTATTTGCCGTTCGGCCTGGTGTGTGTAAATGTCATAGCCTTAGCGGTTACGGTAGTTTTGCCGCCGTGCCAATACCGCTTAGCCGCGCTTGTTGCGTAACTATAACTAACATTTACCGTCTGCCCATCCGTAATTGCTCCACCGCTGATTCTGCGAACGCGTCCGGTCTGATAATCAACTACGTAATCAGTGTTCTCTGTGTAGGTAGTTGTGCCGGCAGTATTTTTAACAACCACGCTAGATACAACCTCATGAGCAAGCACGGTCCAAACGACTGCGGTTAGAACTACTGCCTCGTCCACCACCGCGGTGGTGCCGGCTGTTAAAGTTTCCAGCGTTGCCGCATCATTTAATTTTTCATAGTTAGCCGCGTTGAATTCTGCGAGCGATGCTTTAATTACAGCGTCCTCGCCAATCGGATAACGTCCAATCAAAAGTTTAGGCGTTCCAAAACGGGCCTCATAATATTCCGTTTTAGCTTCTAGTTCGACATCTCCTGAAAGCTGGCCAAGATTTAGCGCGTCGAAATCGAGAACGCCATGACCAATCGTTATTGCACTTTCATCTACTACATTGATTCCAGTTGACATATTTTCTTCCTTCCTTTATTGAAGTGGTAATTTTTTGTTGAATACTATAAAAGCAAGTCTTACATTGCCTCTATATGTTTGTTGTTGCTCATCAAAATACGGTGGTTGTTTGGAAATTAGATCGCACCTAAGCCCATAAAAATCGCTGTTAGCCGTGAATGTCTTGCCTCTTAGCACTTGAATAAGTCGTCCGGCAATATCATCAGCCAGCTTGTCGCCTGTTTTGCTCCAACAACTAAATAAATAACTGTGTCGCTCTACTGGCGTCGTGCTGGGTACCTCGGTTATGCCATTAAGGGTAACCATTTCGCTAACATCCGTACCGCTGAAATTAAACGTTGGGTCGCCTTGCTGTGCTCGTCTTATGTAATTGCCGCCAAGCAGCGTAGTAAGCGTTGCGTCACCTGTTAAGGCTTGGTAGATTTCTTGCCAGAGCGCGAACATGGTTTCACCTCGAAGATTCCAACTTTTTTCAGCTCTTTGGCTTCTTTCTCAGAGACAATAACAACAGCATTTAATAAATAATCCCTATCGTTATGGGTATATTTTGATGTTTTGATATTCGTAACTGTGAATTTCTCCGCCATAAAGACCTCCTTTTTTGGCATTAAAAAAGCCCCCGGAGGGGCTTAAAGCTTTAGGAGTTTTTTAAACTCTCGCTCTATATATCCAATTACTTCCTTAAACTTTTCTTCAAATGCTTGCCAGACATAACCACCGTCTGGCAAATCTTCAATCTTTCTCGCATACTCAATCCAACTGCCGACCTCAGTCTCAAGAATATCTCTACCGATTCTTTTGACTGCGTTTTTAATACCACTGTTGCCGACGTGGACCGAACGACCCAATGTTCCGGTTATCCAATGTTCTTTTTCTTTCAAGATTTCAGTAGCCCTGGCGGCAATAATCCAGGCAGCCTTTGCTAAGATTTTTTTAGCCGCCGGTGATTCAAGAACTATTTTCCAGGCTTCGAGTCTTGGCGATATGGTATCAGAAACAATAGAAACTTCTATTCTATCTGCCATTATAACTTCTTTAACATTGCTTCCAGGTGATGCCCAGCGCTGGCTGCGTCGCTTGCAGAGGTCACCAGGTATTCATCAAGGCTGCTAATGTCAACAACTTTATCGCCGGGATAAATATTCTCAAGCTCACAAAACATTTTATGCGTACTGCTTTCCAACTCACCCGTAGTCTCTCTCGTCAATTTATCACTTATATCTTCAATACGACATACAAGATTAGTGATTATTGTGTTCCAGGCTTCCGTAGAGCCACCGGCGCCATCGGCATTTAAGCTTTTACGCTCAACATTTACTTTATTATTTAGCAAAGTAATAAAAACTTGCGCTTTTAATATTCGCTCAGACAAATTAACCTCTCACCGATTGCTTATTTAACAACTCTTGATATGCAATACTGTTGTCCGCCGTCTCACTAAAATCATCGGCCGGGCGACTATCATTATATTCTATCAAATATTTAGCCTGAGCACGCAAATCTTTTGCTACTTGTGACATATCCTCGGAATAATCAGATATAGTTATTTTACGTGCCAATTTCGAGCGGTCGCCCGCGATTGCAATTAATACTTCAGCCGCTGCCAAAATAATATCGCCATCTTGTCTATCAAGAAATATTTGTAATTCCTCGTCAGTGAAAATACATGACCAATCCTTACGATCTCCCGTAATGGTATCTAGGTCATAGTCACCAACTTGCAGCCGTAATTTCCCGATATCATCAGTAACATCATATGTAAACGTTGACATATTAATCCTTCTTAAAAATAAGGGAACCTATCTATCAAAATAAATAAGCTCCCCTATTATCGTTTTACTTACCTTCTTAGACCACTACGGATTTATAAGCGCCTTGATATTCGCCGACTGCTACGGCAAAATCATATCGCACTAAATAAACAAGCTCCTCAAAATCAAAGCTGTATGGGTCAGTAACACCGCCGGCCAAACTAACCAAAGTCGGACGCTTAACCAAAATATCCGGCACTCTCTTGTTATTTAAAAAGCCGACTTCGACAGTAGGAATATCGTTAGGATCGGCAACGACGTACCAATCATTATTATCAGTGAACAATGGCTCTTTCACGACTTCAAAACGGCCCCTTACTACATTGGGAACCAAAGCAGTACCAGCCGCGTTGGGAATTTGTTCCGCGTCTCTCAACACTAACGCATATTTATATAGCGCTACGGGAACGACTAAATAGCGAGCGTTAAGCCCCATTATCTCGCCGCTTTCATTATCCGTTGCAGTCTCAATAGCGTTTAGAGCCGCGTCTACAGCATTAGCGCCTGTTTCATCCGCTGTCAAAGCCGTGCTGCCAAGATTATTATGAGCTACCGAAAACAAGGCGTTTCCGTCATAAGTATTTGGGTTTGTCTCCAAATAATTTATAGCTTTTTTGGCAATTGTTCTTACAGAAGCCCGGCCAAACTTATCGGGCACAGTCATAATTCCCTTTAGATCGTCATTGATAATCGTACGACGATCTATCTTGAAAGAACGTTTGTAGGTTTTCAATTGATTAGTCCATACATGCTCACCCATGGAGCTATCAATTGGCTCCTCGGTCGGCAGAACTTCTAACAAGTCCCCGATCTCACCCAATACGACCGTCTCATGCGGCTTAAAATCCGTCATATTGGCATTAATAGCGCACCACTTATCCCAATTGGTATTCACGCCCTTGAATGCCGACAATAACTTTTTATGCATTTTGTCAGCTAAAAGATTAGGAAAGTCTGACGAGCTGCCAGATTCTTTTAAGTTCATATAAATATCATACAATGTTAACATACTATTTTCCTCTCTATTTGATTTAAGCGGCCGCCAGGTTGCCGTCAGTTTGCTCCAACTTTACGTAACTATTTCCCGACGTGTCTCTATCGGTCGTTGCCCGGCCGAAGTTATAATTGCCGGTTGATGTTTTGGTAATCGCCAGGGCTGCGGTAATATAAAGACAATCACCACGAACCGTGCCAACCGGGACCGCCAACTCGTAAACACCTTCAGTGTTCAAGATGTAATCCGCGCCGTTAGCCGCATCGTCCTGAACAATACCGTTCCAGTTTTCTTCCCTGACAGCCTGACCGCTTGTTCTCGCCGCAGCAGCTGTCACTTTTACTTTTACGCCTGTATTAACGTAATTCTTTGCCATTACTTTTCCTCCTTAGATTCTTTAAGGCCAAATAATTCATCTAATTCTTGCGAGGCCGATTCCTTTGTCGTCATTGTGCTACCTTCGCCCATGCCAACAATTCTTGCTTTACTGAACTGTGAAATATACTCCCGCTCTTGCTTGACAGCGGTGTCAACGGCTTCCTTAAGAGTTGTTTCGCTTTCGTAGTCCTTGCCTTCGCCAATAACTTTGCCGGCAAAACTTTGCGCGACTCTTAATTTAGCGGCCGCCGGTAAAGCATTTGCCTCAAGTATCTCGCCTACCTTGGTCTTAGTGCTGTTTGCATCAAATTGATGGCTTACTTCCTCAATCCTTTTTGTGAGACCTTCAATTTTATCGTTAGCCTCTTTTAGTTGTGTCTCCATGACACCATCATCCTTCCTTGTTGTACTGTCCGATTCGTCCTCATTAAAATGAGCTTCAAGAATTTTGATAACCTTACCGCCCGCGCCGGCTTCAGTTACCCAATCGACCGAGCTAACTTGTGTGAATGCTTCCACAATCTTTTTTAGCTCGCCGTTAATTCGCCCTGGTTTACCTCTTGCTATCGCGTGGATTGATACACCTATCTCATCCTTGGCCTCCTTGACTAAATCCTTAAACCAGTCTTGCGTGAATTTGACACCGCCTTTTATTTGACTGGTGGTGGGGTCATACCAAGTTTCTTTGACAGTTGAGACCCAATCCTTTATTGACCGCGGCAAGCCACCGAGCTTTCTTTCTTCGGCAGCGCTAAGATGGTCTATATACATTTTTGAGCCCTCAAAGATTTTATAATCTCGTGCTAACGTTTCGGCCGGATAATACGCGTTGTAATTTTTATTTCCGGGCCCCGCCTCAATCAATACAATCTCAGCGTCATATCCCTTTTTGTTATCTGCTTCAAGCAACACCAGATTCTTTGAATCAAGCCGTATTTGATGATTGATTTGCTTGTCAAACCAGATAGCTTCTTTGATTGCCTCAAAGGTTTGCTTATATTTAACTGGCGTAGAATCACCAAGCGTTACAGTTTCGCCATCGTCTTTATAGTTGATTTTGGTGTATTTCTCGTTCATTCCTTTGACGATTACATAATCCGTAAAAGTAGAAAACAGCCAAGGTCGGTTGATTTCATTACCGTATTTCTTATCAACCGCGGCCCGGACTCTTGAAATAAGGGCGTCAATACTTCCGTCCGTCTTGGCTTCCATTATTTTGATTGCATTATCGAGGGATTCACCAGCTTCCTTAATTGCTTTGTCCGTAGGATTTTCATCTTTACTAAACAATTTGTTGGCCATCTCGATAATTTGTTCTAATAGCTTGATGTCTTTTTTTGAATTCCTGGCGCCGGACTCTTTGATGATGATTTTCGCTTTTTCAATCTTTTCCTTAAGTTCATTCATTAGCGATTCACCTTCACCTTTTGACCCTGATTAGTAACAAAGACAAAATGGTCGTCATAGGCTTTTGCGATAAAAATATCGCTGTCTTTAATTCCGGCCTTTTCTAAAGCACCCTTCTTATTCAGTTTTTTGGCCTTGTTTCCAGCTTTCTTGGCTTTTTCTTTCTCTGTCTTTATTGCCGCTTCCTTTTCAGCTTTCAGTTTAGCTACTTCAGCAGCTTTTTCTTCCTCTTCTGCTTTTATTCTGGCCTCTTCTTCGGTCGCCGCCTTTGCTCTGGCTTCCTTTTCAGCCTTCTCCTGCTTAACTTTCTCGTCTTCTGACATATTTCCTCCTAAGTGTTTTTTGATATTAAAAAAGCACCCAAGCGGGCGCTTTGAAATACGATTATTTTGTTATTTATCTATGTATTACTCTTTGCTACCGTGTTCTTCATACGCTTTTACAATTCTCTTTGCTATACCGATATAATTTGAGCCTTCCAGCTTTTCATTATCTTTTAATTTTTGCCAGAGCTCTTGTATATCTTTCAAGTTTTCTCTTGTCTCTTTAATATTCTTAACATCAGTTTTTATTTTTTTTATTATTTCTCTTATTTTTTTAATTCTTTAGTAGCCGTTTGTCTCTCATAAGATTTTTCTAAATGGTCTACTTCTCCTGTCCAGGCTTGCTCCTGGTCCCACTCAGTATCTACAACCGGCACCATTGTGCAGTGGCAACGCATGACTTCTCTGGCTGGTCCGTCTGGGTCACCGGGAAACATTAGCTCGGCATTACCAACAAAAAAAGGCTTATGCGCGGCTACTATTTGACCACTTGCTGCCGCGTGACTTGGCCGGGGGTCGCTTGAACTCCACTTTCTAGCACTACCTTTTTTCCCCCCTCGTCTTTTTTGCCCTGCTCTATGTCTTTGACCGTGAGCTAACCATTTCTTTTTTCCTATACCGCTTTTATCAAACGAATCAGTTCTTGCCTGCATTGTCGGTACTAGCGTTTCTTGATGTGCTATCAGATACGCTCTCGACTTTGAAATATTATTATCAAATAATTCCCTGATATCCTTAATCATGTCGCGTGGATTTTTCCCATCGCGGTAATACCCTTTTAAAATAGTTGAGTCTATCCGCGCCTGAATATTATCAGTTGATAAAACACTTCTCCTGTAGGCATGATCCTTTATTTTTTTAAGTATCCTTTTGTCTTTAAGCTTAAAGCTTTTATTTATATTTAGCTGGTCGAGAACAGCTTGACCACCAACATTGTAGGCTTGTTCTCCATATTTAGCGACTATTTCAACCATACCCTTATTATCAGGTGAATCCGATAGCTTTTTAAGCGCCGCGTTAATATTGATTTCTTGGTCAGCTTCTTTGATAACCGCCTTATCGCCAGGCGTTAAAACTTTTCGCTTCTTACTGGCGTCATTATAAAGTGTTTGCCAAAGATTGTTCTTATCGGCCCATTTTAAATATTTTATTTTCCACCCGTTAAATAAGCTCTGTAATTCCTTAACAAATTTAACTCTAAGTTCAGCCAGCTCTTTTTGTTTAGTGACTTCTAAGAATTCAGCTAATACCCGGTCAGCCTCGGCCAGAACTAAATAATTCGGGTCATGCTTTAGCTGCCACTGCAAAAATACTTTGTCGATATCCTTTAATGTTTTTTTTTAAGCATTAACGGCCTCTTTGATATCTTGCCTAACGTTCTTAATCGCGTCGATTAACTCACTATCGGATTTTTTTATTTCATTAGGCTGTTTACCTGAATACATATCTTTAAGTATCTTATCGATATTAGAAACGCCCAAGAGGCTAAGAACTTCTCGGCTGGCCTCCTCGGGTGGTATCAAACCATCTTTATTACCGCCTTGGCCTAGATTCACGGCTTCGACAACTGAAGTAATTAATTTACCTACTTCCTTTTCAACAATATTTGGGAAATTAACTTGCAGTGTTCTATCAACGTTTTTGTCTAGCACGCCGGCGTCTATATTTATATCGATTACAAATTGCAAAATACCTTCATATACGTCTTTCCATAGCTGCTGCCTTGCCTCAAACATTTTTAACATCGGTAGTTCCATAGCTGTAGCTGTTGCCAAGTTTCCAGAGGACGGGTCACCGAAATAGTGTTCAAATATCCCCGTTGCCGCAGATACCATAAGTTTTAATTGCCTTGAATCGTTTGGTGAAGTCGTGGCCCCTTTAGGCGGCGACACAGCAGACCAATCAGTGTTTTGATTTTCATGTAAAATACTGGCGATTGTAGGCGGTAGATTCGTTTCCGTACCAGTATTTGTATTCATGCCCCACTGGGCTTTGCCAGCGGCAATATCTTTTGACGAGCCTTTAATTTTTCGCTTCCAAGCAAACCGACTGAGCGCGCGAATTAGAGTGGCCCAGTCCTCAAGTTGTTTTTTGTGGGCCGTAATCCAATCCAGTGCCCGATAGAGTTCTGAAACGCCAAACTTCATTGAGCTAATATAATTAATTTTAACGTGAAAGATTTTACCTTCGGCTAAATCTTTTATTACATTATCCCCTTCGTCGAGCTGCCAGTCGGCATAGTAAAGAATTTTTTGTTGCGCTGTCATTTGATAAGTATGAGATTTAAAATCATATTTTTTAGGCGATGTTATTCTTTTGTAATATTGAGCATTACGGCTGTTGTTTGGGTCGGTAATAATGTCCTTAATCTCGCTTGGATTAATTGAACTAATTTTTACCTCGCCAGATTCCTCACCAACAAACAAAACAAAAAAGATATTGGCAAATATCTGTAATTCCGTTGATTTTACTTCTTGCGCTTGATGACTCGTTAATTCAGTCTTATTGTCCTTGTCATTCCAAAATGCTTGGATGACTTCATTAACGTCTTTATCATTTGCTTTAACGCTGATACCTCTACCGAATGTATACCAATTCATTAGATTAACCGCTTGGCCCGCTAACGGACTCTTAAGCCACGTGTTAAAACACCTTGAATAAACTTTTTCCCTATCATCAAGAGATAGATCGGAGCTGCCACTATCTGATAGATTTACATAATTCAAATCCTCTATTTGCCGCTGCATAGCGCTTAGCGCTTCTTTCACCTGCGACTCACTGACCCCACCGACAATATTAATAAGACGTTCCTTAATCCCCATTAATAATCCTCTCCAATTTTAACTTCCTCGCTGTCTTCAATAGTTTCTTCCTGGTCTATTGCTAAATAGCTGATTGCCGCGTTGATTGCCCACACAAACGCGTCAACATCGTCGTAGTCACTGCCCGGCCGAAATAAACATAAATGCTCAACTAGGGAAACTATTAGCGGGTCGGCACGGTTGAATAAAATTGCGCTATTCTCGATGAACGGCGTTACCGGTAATAATCTTGCCGTCTTATCCGTGCTTGCTGTCCTGCCTTTAATCGGCGGATAAATCCTACTTACCATGCCGATTTCTTCTATGCGTTGTTTAATAGCTTCACCAGCATTATTAAGCTCAATTAAAAGAAGCCTAAAACCTCTAATAACATGCCGGGCGTTGATTTGGTTTGACATAGTTGATACGCTCATCTGCTCAGACGTACCGCTATGAACATACAAATAGCCGTATCTATCCCTTGCAACTTCTATTATCGCCGTATCGTGTCCACTCGTTTTTAAACTTGTCGCCGTATCTATTCCGGCGAACCATTCGACCATCGGTGGTAATTCTCCGTCATACCATTTTATACTTGCTCTCTTTACAATGGCCCCGCCAGGTGGAGTCGGTCGCTGTTGATATAATGCGCTGAACTCATAATTGCCCATAGTAGCTTTTCGCTTTTTTAAATCTTTAAGCGAATATTTGCTAGGCCATAGCGGTTGACCTGTTTCGCGAATGTCGTAAGACGGTCGGTCATCTTCAGCTATTGCCGGCAGGGATACTACCGTCCATTGGTCCGCGTTTTTATCTTCCTTAGCAAGTTTCAACAAACGCCCGACGAGATCATCCTCATGCCAGCGGGTAACGGTAATTAAGATGCACGCATCTTTTCTTAACCTAGTGTAAAACGTTGACGCGTACCAATCCCACACAGCTTGCCGGATTGTTGGCGAATTAGCTTCTTGCCTGTTTTTAAAGGGATCATCAACAATTCCAAAATTGCAACCGATGCCAGTAATGGCGCCGCCTACTCCAGAGCTCTTATAAAATCCTTTACGGCCAACGACTTCGAATATCTCCGAATTTCTAAGCCAAGTTCCATCGGCTAGAGTTCTAATATTTTTCCCGTATAATTTTGTATTAGGAAATAAGTCATTGTATTTTTCATCATCAATAATCCGCTGTACGTCGCGATTCATCATACTGGCTAAATCAGCGGCATAGCTCGTTGCGATGATACTATCGTCTGGCTTAAGCCCTAAGATATAGGCCGGGACTCGCCTGCTTACCTGTTCGCTTTTACCGTGCTGCGGTGGCTCACAAATGATAAGCCGCCTAATTTTTCCAGCTATCCACTTATCAAGATAATCCGCAGTGAGTGCGTGGTGCCAATTAACTTCATAATCAGGTTTTGTATAAAGAGTAAATCCTAAAAGGGAGCGTCTAGCCAGTTCTTTATTTAATTCCTTTGACTGGTTTAATATTTCCGCTGCCGTTGGCGATTTGCTCAAGTTGTTTAGCAACCTTAACCGCCTCCTCTTTCAATTCCTCTTTGGTGTAGCCACTAAAATCATAGTGGGTTACGTTATGATCAACGTGACCGCTGTGTTCTACATCGACCTTGCTAACATTTTTCCAATCGTCCCTGGCCCTGTTTTGTAGCCAGAAAAATAATGCCACGCGGTCTTTTTGATTAACCGCTAAGTCGGCAAGCGATAATTCCATCGTTACCCGCGCATTCGCTTCTGCTTGAATGACGTGCTTAGCAAAGGCTTTAACTTCCATCCAATTATAAAATGTCATACGGGTTATACCGGCATAACCAGCAGCAGCCGTTCGAGTGCAACCCTTTTCCAAAGCCTTTAATATTTTAACTTGCCGCTCTTTTTTATTTACTTTTTTTGGAATTTCCATTATTCCATACTTTCCAATCGTCAAAATCTCGATTAAAACTTTTTATGCCGTCAAAATATTCCTTGTAAAAATCAAATATATCCTCCCCAAAAGTTAAAATTGTATTTTCGGTTCTAGGATTCGTGTTAATGTTCGCCGAGCTCTCTATACCAAAAGCGAATTTATCGCCAATGCCGGCAAATATTTTTGCGTGATTCCTAAATATACAAACTCGACCACTACATTTTTTAACAATCTTTTTCAGAGCTACAAACTCATCGCTATAACTACCCGGAAATATTTCGCCGCAATAAGCGTCCAGCCGTTTTATCTTTCCGCTATTTAACCATTCCTCGAATTGTAAAACATCATCAAGAGCCATACACCAAGTAGAAAAAAGTAGATACTTAATTTTTTGTGTTCTAACAATATGTTTCAAATATGAAAGAGAGTCGATATCGCCGCCTGATAGAAAGTGATAAGTTAAGTTAATATCAAAATCAGCTTTTAAAATATCAAGCAACTTCGATTCGCTAAAAGCTCGGCGATAAATATGCTTTTCCTTGCGAGCAATTACCTTAGCGGTTATGGATTTTTTACAGGCCGGACATAATTTTTCTTTTTTCGGTGCCGTTTTTTTAACTTTAAATAGTTCATTAATATTGAAGGATTCATTAATATCTATTTTCACGCTTCCCCTTTTTATATCGTCAAATTCGTAAAATCCTAGGCATTAAAAAAGCTCCCCATCTGGAGAGCTACTTGGTTTATTTATTCGTTGTATCGTGACAGCTTGCGCTATATTACCATACTTTAGCACGTTAAATCGCTTTGTCAAGTATTTTTTCAACCCTCACTACCTGCCTTTACTCAAGCGCTAGGGACTCGTCATTTTTAACGTTTTTTCTTCGCTACCTTGCGAGTATCTTGAACGCGGATAATTAGGTCCGTTTCGATGATTTCAAATAGGCGGTTGATTTCCTTATCTTCCTCGGCCGGATTACTCCTACTTCCAAGATAGATAATTGATTTTGATGAACTGTTTGGGTACCGGACCGGCGCGCAATTCAAACTATCGAGTTCCTTTATGCCGATTTCTAAATCTTTGATCAGCGCCAGAATCCTTAAGACTTTCCGTTTCTGTTGTGCTTTTCTTGAAGCCTGATAATTACGTGCTCTTTGTAATCCCGACAAACGTCTTTTCACCTAAACGCCCTTTCCAGCTCACATATTTCAACCTCGACTCGTTCGTTTTTCTTTCCTTTGCAATAGTAAATTCCGGTACCGGTACCATAACGCCTAATCTGTTTATCATCCTTGTAGGCTATCCAGTTAAGTCCGTCCTCAATAGCCTTGATCAGGTTTGACAAATCTCCGTGCTGCCGGTTGGAAAAATAGAACTTGGCCGTGAATAATACCTCGCTCTTTGGAATCATCTGAATGCCGCCGTGCTTTGCGTACCAGCCAACTTTCTCTTCCCACCTCCGGGTCGGCTCCGGCGTTATCGCCCGTTTTCCGATTATCCTCGGCCGGCCCTTTGGCTTGGCGTGACCGGGGATTATGAATTTTTTCAATTCTCCTTCTTCCTCTTTTCGCTTAGCAAAATATAGCTTGACCTAATCGAGTCCCCAGCGCCAGTGACGACGTTATCCTGCCACCACCGCTTAAAGTCTTTCCTAAGCGGACACCTGGCGCTGATTCGATAGTCCCCGCACTTAAGGCAAGTTTGGGTTTTCTTACACACTTTAGGCTTGGTTATCATTTACGCTCTTGGTGCTACTTTGCCACACTCAGCGCATTTCGATGAGCCATCTTTTGCTTGAAAATCGCGCTCATATTTGTGGTAGCCGCGGTCTTTGCACTTCTTAGCCGCTTTTTCTTCAGCGAACCTGATCAGCTCTTTTTTCACGTACTTAACCAGCTCCACCGGCAGCTCTTCGGCCTTCTTGATTTCGTATTCATTGGTCCGGGTCAGTACGCCTTCCTTGTCTTCAGCGTGGCTGACTTTCGTAACAGTGCCGGCAATTAAAAAGTATTCCCGATCGTTTAACTTCGCGATCTTATCAATATCTTTTTGCGGTTCATAAAGCGTTCCAGCGCTTCCGGCCTTCATCTTTTTTTCTAGGCAATAGACCTTCTCGCCCTCGAATAACGGCAGTTGCCGCTCTCTTTTTTCCGCCTCTACCTGGTAATCCGTTGGTGGCATTTCTGTCATTGCTTGTACCATAATCTTCTCCTTTTAAGTTGCTTTTTCCATTTCCTCCCGGGGTGGCTTGAAGTCGTCTAGGTTTTCAATCAACCTTATCTTGGCGACTTTGACCAGCCATGCGGCCGGGTTTTTCTTAATGGATGCCTCTGTTCCCAGTTTGGAAACGAACCTTCCCAGGCGCTCTTCACACGCTTTACTCTCATTCCAGTAGTCACGGCTTTTCAATTCCACTTCCGCCTGAGTCGTGACGCTTCGGATGATTTTATCTGCAATAACGGAGGTATGTTTCGATTCCGCTTTACCGTTACCCTTACCAACAGCGGTGTCTTCCACGTCCGCTTTGCTGTTGTTTTTGCTTTTAGATTCGTTAGAATCAGCAGCGTTTTTTGCTTCTTTTGAGTTTTCCACAGGCTCTGAGCGATAAGTACTTAAAGTACTTGCTCTTTCTTTACCGTACTGTCCCGTACTGTCGTCGTTACTTCCGTTACTAACTGTTACTTCCGTTACTTTTTTTTGTTTCTTTCTCTTTTTGAACTTAGCTTGACGATCGGCATTAGTGGGGTCTATCTGGTAGTTTGACCATCCGGGAATATAATATCCGTCTTCATCTTTTGCGATTAATGGTTCATCGCCTTTTAGACAATTATCTAATCCGATCTTAATTATCTCTTTTGGGACCGATGTGGTTTTGTGGATATAATCAGCGGTTAGATATTTTTCTTTTATCCGGCCGCTGCGCATATTGAATTTCTTAACTATCCGGCACACACGTTCAAATGTAACCGCGGCCTCCCAACCGACAATAATAATGTCGGGGTGTACGTCATATTCGGCATCCCATCTAAGCCAGGTCAAACTAAATCCCTTTCTCAATCATCCATAAAACTAATAAAATTATTTCTACAACTAACCAAATCTCAAAAAATCGCTTACGTTTAATCGCTAATTCATTCCAAAGTTCCCGCCCTAACTTTCTAAGTGCTCTATCAAGCTCTTGAAAAGCTTCCAGGGTAGTTTTTTTAGCCAATTATCTCCCACCCCTTTCTTTTGGCGTAAGCCCTGGTTGCCTTGAGGGCGCTTTCCTTTATGGCATACGGCTTAAGTTCTTTTATTTGGGTATAGCAATCTACATCATGGCGGCGGTATAAAAGATATAAACCACACACTTTCAATAGTCCGATACCTTGTCCTTTATCATCAACGGCGATTAAAATGAAGTCAGTCATTTAATCCACCACTTCCACCATTTGCGCTGGTAGTCGGGACAGTTGCAATAAGTAGTTAACCAGGGAGTTGAATTTTTACTGTACCAGCCATTGTATGGTTTTAATTTACAATATCTTAAATAAACAAACCATAGGCTTACATTCCGGCAATTCTTGCAATAGATTTTCCTTGAACCTACCTTAAATACTTTTATACTTTCAGATGATATGGGATAAGGCCATCGCAAACCCTCTTTATCCATTTTTTTAGGCAAGTTACTTGGATTAATTTCAACTTCTAAAATAACGCTATCCTCACCATTCAAATCCGGCCAAGGTCGAGGCGACAGCATAATATAAGGGGTAGGTGAATTAAACCAAGTAGGCGAAGAATTTGGCAATAATCCTTTTTGCTTAATGCTATTCAGTTTTTGTTTTGTTGTTGTGTGATAAAATTTCATAGCAAATCCTGTTCATTTCTCAGCTTTTTGATGTCCTCTTCTGAAAAACCCATAGTACTTATAATAAATTCAGGTGATTTTTCGTGAATCTCTTTTTTCAGCTCTTCAATCTCATTGTCTTGGCGCAAAATATTAAAAAACAAAAGTATACTTATGCCAAATAATATTTGTATATTATCGTTGACAAACAAGCCGTAAAACATCCAAATAATTCCGACAACCCCGACCGCCAATGTCAGAAAAAACTTGATAGTTTCTTTATACTTTTTCACTTAATCCTCCATAACTTAAATATCTCTCTTAGCCTGCCTCTGTGCTTACCCATCTTCTTTTTTAACCGCCTGCCTTGGCGATTGTTCTGCTTAGCAACT
Source organism: uncultured Actinomycetes bacterium (assembly GCA_913009475.1). Lineage (GTDB taxonomy): Bacteria > Actinomycetota > Aquicultoria > CAJVYJ01 > CAJVYJ01 > CAJVYJ01. Next base: position 19,199 of record CAJVYJ010000010.1, read on the forward strand.
TTAATCAGCGGCGGTAGTTGTTTCACTTAACACCTCAAATTCATAGACGAACACCCAAGGGTTAGTTTTAACTTCGTAGCCTTTATCCTCATAGATTTCATTCCAGTGCTTTTCAAACCATTTAACTGCATTTATTAACGCATTAGGCTGTTTTTTATTTCTGTTTGGCGCACCCTCTTTTAGAAGTTCACCGTAGTTAATCGGGTAAAGCCGCTCTACTCTTACGTCAGTGATTTTGAGCAAAATGCCAGTCTTTTTGTTTGTCATAATCTCGACAATATCGCCGACTTGGTACTTGGATAATTCCTTAGCGTGATGACTGTCGCCGTAATCATCTTCATAATAGATATAATCTTTATCGTTTATGTCCCAATCAAAATTGGCGGCAATGTCACCGTTAATCGGTCGCCTAAATACTGTCGTTGAACCATCCAGAATTGATGGAACGCGTTGCTGCTTAAACCTTATTGTTTTCACCCTTAACCTCCAATATCATCTGCCAAAGCCGTAGCCATTCGGCCACAAATATGAACACTTAGGACTAACATCGTTCTTAAAGAAAACTATCGTTTTAGCTCTCGCCTCAGCCTCAGTATCAAAACCCTTTTTAGCCCCTTCAACACACCAACCTTGATTTTCTGTACTCCAACTTGGTAATTCTAAATCTGCATCTTTCAGCCACTCACCCATCTCGCCGACCAGGGGAGCGGGGCAGATGACACGGACTGTTGTATCAGGGTCTTTAAGACTTGCGTCAAATAATTCGCGAGCTTCTTGGTGTGACATCAGATTGACCTTGCCGTTTATCTCAACCCACAAAAAATAACTATGCTTGAACAAAACCCCCGCCTTGACTAGCTTTTGGCAGGTTTCAAAGATGGGGATTAGGGTTTTAATGTTGTTCATTGGTTACCTCTTTTTCATAGCCGCATTTATAACAAACATCATATAGTTTCATTTCAGTTGAGAGCTCACAATGCTTACAATCAGTTTTAGAATGAGTGCCATAACAACCCGCACAATGCCTAGTTCTATGAAAGGTTGTTCCACAAACAGGGCAAGTAATTACTCCCATAAATAGCAGAGCATTAGGTTTTAGATCGGAAGAGCACACGTCTGAACTCCAGTCACACTGATATATCTCGTATGCCGTCTTCTGCTTGAAAAAAAAAACATACAAAAAGAAAAAGAAAAATTGTTTACAAAATTTCACCACCGTTTCCCTATTTCTGTTATTTTACTCC
>CAJVYJ010000011.1 GCA_913009475.1 uncultured Actinomycetes bacterium
AAACCGGAGGTTTATTCAAAGATCAAGCTAGGGGCTAGGTCGCTATCAGATTGCGGATAATGGTCGGTAAGATGACGGCGGCTGAACTGTGTAAAGTCGGTGAGATATCTAAAAAATACGGAAACGGTATGCTCCATCTGACTGTTCGGCAGGGGATTGAGATACAAGGTATTCCCTTTAATGACTTACAGAAAGCCAAAGATGAATTAGAATCCAGTGGTATTTATGTCGGCGCCTGTGGTCCGAGATTCAGAGTAGTAACCGCATGTCCGGGTGCGGGTATTTGTCCCAACGGATTAGTTCCGACCCAGGACTTGGGGATAGCTTTTAACGAAGAATTTTACGGCAATGAAGAGGGTTTGAACTTGCCTCATAAGTTTAAAGTGACGGTCTCCGGATGCACTGCTTGTTGTTCAAAACCGCAAGAAAATGACTTTTGCTTTCATGGACAAGTCGAGCCGAAGCTGTTTGCTGAAGATTGTACCGGCTGCGGTATTTGTGAAATTACCTGTCGTGAAGGCGCCATTGTTATGAACGATGAGGGTCTGCCCGTGCGCGACCCTGATAAATGTATATTTTGCGGTGACTGCATCAAGAACTGTCCGACTGATGCTTGGACGGCAGAACGTACAGGTTTAGCCGTTTACGCGGGTGGGCATTGGGGCCGACATCCGGAGTTAGGGAAAAAAATAGCTGATTTTGTTTCACCGGACGATGCTTCAGCCTTGATAAAAAAAGCTTTAGCTTTTTATAGGGAAGAGGGAAAACGGGGCGAGCGTTTTGGTGCGACTATTAAGCGCTTTGGTTTCGAAAAGTTTAAGGAGAAGATAATATGAGCAACACAATTGCTGACGATACGCTTGATCTTCGCGGCGTATTATGTCCAATCAATTTTGTCAAGACCAAGCTCAAACTGGAAGCGATGGCTGACGGGGAGATACTTGAGGTTTATCTGGACTCCGGTGAACCGATGGCCAATGTTCCTCGCAGCGTAAAAAATGAAGGCCATCAGATTATTAAGGCTACAAAAGAAGAAGGCGGATATTTTCGCGTTATTATTAAGAAAAGCAGTTAATCGGAGGCTTCATGGCATATTCTGAAGAATGGATAGAAAGATACAGCCGGCATATTATCTTACCGGAGGTCGGCGGAAAAGGGCAAGAAAAACTGAACGAATCCAAGGTATTGATAATCGGGGCCGGTGGGCTGGGCTCGCCGGTAGCATTGTACTTAGCGGCGGCCGGTATAGGCACTCTCGGAATCGTTGATAATGATGTTGTCGATCTCAGTAATCTCCAGCGGCAGATATTGCATACCACAAATGATTTGGGCCGGCAAAAAACAGAGTCCGCCAAGGAAAAGTTGGAAGCGTTGAATCCGGAGATAACGGTAAACGCTTATCATGAATTGGTTAATTCGACTAATATTATGGAAATGATAAAGGATTATGACGTTATCGTTGACGGGACCGATAATTTTCCCACCAGATTTTTAATAAATGATGCCTGTGTGTTAGGAAATAAACCCCTGGTACATGGAGCAATACTACGTTTTGACGGTCAGGTTTTTACCATAGTACCCGGCGCTGGTCCTTGCTACCGATGCATATTCGAAGAGCCGCCGCCCCCCGGGACCGTGCCCAACTGTTCACAGGCCGGTATTTTAGGGGCCATAGCGGGTATAATCGGGACCATTCAAGCAACCGAAGTATTGAAATTGATTATTGGTAAAGGCCGAACTTTAAAGGGGCGCTTGTTGGTAGTGGATGCTTTGGATATGACTTTCCGGGAAGTTAAAATCAGGCGCAATTCAGCTTGTCCGATATGCGGAGATAATCCGACCATTACTCAGCTGATTGATTATGAGTGGGTTTGTTAAGGAGCTTGAATAAATTATGAAATTTTCATTAAAAGCTGAATACGGCTTAAGAGCGTTAATAGAGTTGGCGATAGTGAACGGCCGGGGACTGATAGGGGCTAAAGAGATAGCCGTCAGACAGGGGATACCGGTGCGTTTTCTCGAGCAACAAGTGACGGCTCTTAAGAAAGCCGGTTTGGTATTAAGTCAAAGGGGCGCGGGCGGCGGTTGCGCGTTGGCTAAAGACCCCGACCGCATCAGCGTACTTGAAGTGATAGAGACGCTGGACGGGCCGGTTATTAATATGGATTGCTTGTCGAGCGGAGACCAATCATGCAGTCAGGACTCTTGTTGTGTCATCCAAGAACTCTGGTATAAATCCCAAGTCGAATTAAAAGAATTTTTAAAAAATATTACAATCGCGGATTTAGCGCAACGCCACAAGGATATTCAGAGGTCAAAAAGTTTAATGTACTATATTTAATTTAACATAATTAGCCTGGAGGAGATTTAATGGTTTATAAGGAATTAGAAAACGCGAGCGCAAGTGAGATTCTAACTTGGGCGTTTGATAAATTTGGCGACAAGATTGCGCTGGCTTCCAGTTTTGGGCTGGAAGACGTAGCTTTAATCGATATGATGGTAAAGATTAATAAAGGGCCCAGAGTATTTACATTAGATACGGGACGTTTAAATCAAGAAACGTATGATGTTATGGATGCGGTTCGCGATAAATACGGTATAAATATTGAAGTATTTTGTCCTGACACTGAGGCCTTGGAGGCTATGGTCAGGGAGAAAGGTTTGAATTTTTTTTACGATAGCATTGAAAATCGTAAGCAATGTTGCGGCGTAAGAAAGATCAAGCCCCTTAAAAGAGCTTTGGGTGAGCTGGACGCGTGGATTACCGGGTTACGTCGGCAGCAAGCGGTTACCAGGTCAGCAGTTAAGAGTGTGGAATTCGATGAGTCGAATCAGTTGGTCAAGATCAATCCGCTGGTTGAATGGAGCGAAGAACAGGTTCGTGATTATGTCAAAGAAAATAACGTTCCTTATAATAAGTTGCATGACCAAGGTTTCCCCAGCATTGGCTGTGAGCCGTGTACCAGGGCTGTAAAAGCCGGTGAAGATGTGCGGGCCGGGCGTTGGTGGTGGGAGACGCCGGAGCAAAAAGAGTGCGGCCTGCATGTGAAAAAGGGAGCCTAGCTACACCAAGCCAATATAATAAGGATGTGCAGAAGGATGAGTGAGGAAATTAAGACGGACGTAACCTTGGACGCGATAGGTCTGCGTTGTCCACTGCCGGCGGTTAAAACCGCTATGCGGCTGGAGACAATGGATACTGATCAAATTTTGGAAGTGTTGACAACTGACTCCATCAGCAAGGTCGATTTGCCGGCTTGGTGCAAGGAAACTGGCAATGAACTTGTCACCGTTAAGGACGAGGGCGAAGTTTTTAAGATTTATATTCGTAAAAGATAAAATGGAGGCGTAAAAAAAAGTATGAAAGATGCTATTTCAGCACATGGCGGTAGATTAATAAATCAAGAATTAAGCGGTAAGGAGGCGGAAAACATTGATACGGGTTCTATGCCGACTATTCACCTATCCGCCAGGGAGATATCAGATCTGGAGATGATAGCGATCGGTGCCTTTAGCCCATTACGGGGTTTTATGGGCCGTGACGATTATGAAAGCGTTATCTCTAATATGCGGCTGAATAATGGCTTGCCCTGGACTATTCCGATTAAGTTGGCGGTATCAAAAGAAAATGCGGCCGAGTTAAAATTGGATCAAGATATAGCTTTATTAGATAAAGATAAGCATGCTGTCGCTATTTTAGAACTGCGAGAAAAATATAAATATGATAAAGCCAAGGAAGCTTTGGAAGTCTACGGCACGACGGATGAAAAGCATCCAGGGGTAGCATATCTTTATCAAGAGGGGGAGGTTCTCTTAGGCGGAGCCATACATTTATTGGAACGGCAACACGATGAAGACCCCGCTTACGCAAATTACCGATTGGACCCGGCGGAAAGTAGAAGCATATTTAAAGAAAAAGGCTGGCGGCGGATAGTCGGCTTCCAGACCAGAAACCCTGTTCATCGGGCTCACGAGTATATTCAAAAATGCGCTTTGGAGACAGTAGACGGGCTTTTCCTGCACCCACTGGTAGGGGCGACTAAGAGTGATGATATACCGGCTGATTTGCGAATGAAATGTTATGTCACTATATTGGAGAAGTATTATCCGAAAGACAGAGTGGTTTTAGGGGTGTTGCCGACGGCCATGAGATACGCCGGCCCTAAAGAAGCTATATTCCATGCGATAATCCGCAAAAATTATGGCTGCACGCATTTTATTGTCGGTCGGGACCATGCCGGTGTCGGTGATTATTACGGCTCGTTTGACGCCCACTATATATTTGATGAATTTGGCGCCGACGAACTGGAGATAACCCCCTTGTTTTTTGATTATACTTTTTATTGTCGTCGTTGCGGCGGGATGGCGTCTTATAAGACTTGTCCGCATGACGCCGATGAACATATAGCTTTATCAGGCACCAAGGTGCGTGAGATGCTGCGGTCCGGTCAGATGCCTCCGGCTGAGTTTTCACGACCTGAAGTCGCGAAAATATTACTGGAAGGAATGGGGAAGTCTTAAATTGCAAAAGAAAGCCGCGATAATTGAAAATCCGGCGTTATTAAAGTTGGAACTGTTGTCCAAAGGTGTGCGCTTGGATAAAAGCGCTCTTAAAAGCGAAGAGATAGCCCAGGCTTTGGAGATAGGCAACAGAGTGAGCGTGCCCTTGGAACTGGATATGATCCTTCCGGGCAACGTGCTGGTTAATATAGCCGTTCAAGAATGCTTGGACAAGGATAGTTGCTATGTTTTAAAGAATGACAACGGCGAATTTTATATTACGAACGGAGTCGCTAAGACCAGGGTATGGATAGTGCCGCCGCCTAAATTTTATAATCAAACAACTTCATCCGGGGCCTTATTAGCTAAAATAGGCCGCACTTACGGCAACTATCTTTTAATTACACCCAGCGGCGCGTGCGAATTTTTATCAAGGGATATGGCTTGCAAATATTGTGACGTGGAGGCTAAACAGACACCTGATAAGAGTATTGATGATGTATTGGAGACTGTTGAAGCGGCCTTAAAAGAGGGAGCGGCGGAGTATATATGCTTTAACATCGGTTATGCCGACTCGGAAGACGGCGGTATCAAGCAGTTGCTGCCTTATATAAAAGCAGTTAAAGATAGTTTTAACGCTCTCATATGCATTCAAGCGCAGCCGCCGGCGTCGGATGAATGGGTTGATATGACTTACGCGGCCGGTGTTGACTCCTTGGCCTATAATCTGGAGGTTTTTGATCCGGAGATTTTCGGCTTAATAGCGCCGGGAAAGAAAAGGTTGGTTGGTCGCGATCGCTACTTTAAGGCTTTAGCCCGGGCGGCTAAAGTTTTCCCCTCAGGCGCGGTAGTCAGTAATCTGATAATAGGATTAGAACCGGTTGAGTCGACTTTAAAAGGTATTGACGCTTTGGCGGCGTTCGGCGTCGTTCCGACTTTGCCGTTATTCCGGCCTCTGCCTAACGGCGAATTGACCAGTTATGTTAAATTAAGTCCGGAAGCTATCGCGCCGATCTTTATTCACTTGGAGGCGGCTTTAAATAAAAATAAGCTCTCATCGAGTTGGATAAATCACTTTAATATCGTCGTTAACGCGATAGACGCTCATTTGTTTGGCGGCCAGACTCCCGTGAAGAAAAATTGGCCGTCGATTTTCAGCGCAAAAAAACATAATAAATTAGCATTAAATTTAAGACGTCGGCTGAGAGTTAGGGCAACGGATAATAATGAGCCAACAGGATTATAAAGAGGATCGGCGTGTTGTTGTTGATACTCGACCAATCCCGCTGGTTATTCTAGCTAAAAGCTATCGTTTTATTATATTTTTAGTCGCGGCGGTATTATTCGTTGTTATTATCGCGCTTCCGACACCGGCTGGTTTGGGTGTGGCCGGGCAGCGAGCCTTGGCTGCGTTTGTTGTCTGCTTAATATTATGGGTGACGAGAGTTATTCCTTTGGCCGTTACCAGTTTGCTGGCGATAGTTTTAATTCCGCTGCTGGGCATCTTGGACAGCTCCGAGGCTTTCTCGTTATTCGGTAATCAAGCGGTATTTTTTATCCTTGGCGCTTTTATCTTGGCCGCGGCGCTGATGAAATCCGGTTTGTCCAGCCGTATGGCGTTGCTTTTTTTACGTCGTTTTGGTTCAACCCCAAGGTCTTTGTTGATAGGCGCGATGTTAGTGCCGGCTCTGTTGTCTTTTCTCATGCCGGAGCACGCGGTCGCGGCGATGATGTTTCCGATTATATTGGAAGTGGTCCATAGCTTGAAGCTAAAGCCCTTAAAAGACAATTACGGGCAGGCACTATTTTTATCGATGGCTTGGGGCGCGGCTATCGGTGGTGTGGCTACATTTCTTGGTGGCGCTCGCAACGCTTTAGCTGTTGGTATCTTAAAGCAATCGACAGGGCAATTTATCGGTTTTTTCGAATGGACTATAGCTGTTTTACCGCTGGTTATCGTCATGTTGGTTATTGCGCATCTGATCATCGGAAGATTTTTTCCGTCTCAGATCACTGATGTCAAAGATGCCGTTGTGGCCTTAGAAAATAAGAACAAGAAATTAGGCAAGATGAGCTTAGAAGAGCGACTTATCGGCCTGGTGATGATATTGACTATTTTAGCCTGGGTATTCTTAGGGGGCCGCTATGAGTTGGCGACCATAGCGATACTTGCGGTCGTGGCTTTATTCGCGCTGCAACTGGTTGAATGGAAGGACTTAGAAGAATATGTCAATTGGGGCATAATTTTGATGTATGGCGGGGCCATCACGCTGGGCTTTGCGCTGGAAAAATCCGGCGCTGCTTCTTGGCTGGCTAAGGTCACCATAACCAGCTGGGCAAAGTCACCATTTTTAGTTGTCGCATTGTTGGCGTTGGTCTCGCTGTTGTTTACTGAGGGCATGAGTAATGCCGCGGTTGTAGCTATGCTTTTACCCGTAGGATTAGGCATAGGCAAACAATATGGGATAGATTTACGGATTATGGTATTTGCCATCGCCGTTCCCGCCGGTTTGGGCTTTGGTTTGCCGATGGGCAACCCTCCTAACGCCATCGCTTATTCTTCGGGGTACATAAATCCCAGAAAAATGTTGACCATCGGGCTGATATTGGATCTTGTAGCTTGGTCCGTTTTTCTGATTATGATTAAAATATATTGGCCATTAATTAATATAAAGTTTTAACTATGAAAAAATTCTTATTGGTATTGTCGACAACCGAGCAGTCCAACGAAGTGGTAGGTTACGCTTTAAGTTTAGCGAAGGATAAAGACGCTGCTCTGTTTGTGCTCTTTATTTTGGATTCAAACGTACCGGCGACTATTTTTGAGAAATTAACTAATATAGGTTTTATTGGCGATAAGCCCGGTTCGGAACTGAAAGAGGCTATCAGTAATGAATACGCCGACCAGGCGCACCAGTTTTTAAACGACATCAAGGAGGAAGCTGACACAAAGGGCGTAAGCTGTAAAACTTTTATCGAGCAAGGTGATTTTACCGACAAAGCATTAGCAGCTATCGCTCGTTTTGCGGCTGATATGATAATCTTGAACAGAAGCAGAAAATCAGTTTTTTCTCGCTTATTGATAGGCTCTAAAATCGACCGCTTACTGCGTAAAGCACCGTGTGAGATTAAAATATTCGAGGGAGATTAGAATAATTATCAAAAGTAGAAAGGATAAAAGGTGCCCTATGAAAATATTTTAGCTGCCATTGGTAATACTCCCATGGTTGAGCTAAAAAAGATAAACCCGAATCCCAATGCTAAAATTTACGCTAAGCTTGAAGGGTTTAATCCCAGCGGCAGCATTAAAGACCGGATAGCTTTATACATGATAAATGAAGCGGAAAAATCCGGAGAGTTAACTGTCGGTAAGACTATTTTGGAAGCGACTTCGGGCAATACAGGCATATCTTTAGCGATGATAGCGAAGTATAAGGGCTATAAGCTTAAAGCGGTCATGCCGGATAATGTTACCGTTGAACGCCGGCAATTGCTGGAGGTTTATGGCGCCGAATTAGTGCTTTCGGAGGGCGATAAGGGAACAAACGGCGCTATTAAAATGGCTAAAGAGATAGGCGCGTCCAGTGATGAATATTTTATGCCCGACCAATACAGTAATCCCGCCAATCCCAGAGCTCATTATGAGACCACCGCCGTGGAAATATTGAGAGAGGTGCCAAGGGTGGATGTTTTTGTCGCCGGACTGGGAACCAGTGGGACACTAATGGGGGTAGGTAGGCGTTTACGGGAAGTCAATCCCAAGGTTAGAATAGTCGCTGTTCAACCCTATCCGCATAGCGGCCTTCAAGGTTTAAGGAACTTAAACGACGGCTATGTGCCGCCTATTCTGGATATGAATATCTTGGATGCCAGTGAATTCGCTCAAGATGAAGAGTCGTTTTTTTATCTGAAAGAGTTAGCGGAAAAAGAAGCTATTTTGGCGGGTATCTCATCGGGTGCTGTAACTTTAAAGGCAATTGAGATTGCCAAATCGTTGAAATCAGGTACAATTGTGACCATATTTCCTGATAGCGCTTGGAAATATCTGAGTGAAAAAATTTGGACCGAGGACCCAAAAGTAGTTAGTAAGCGGTTTAAAGGTCCGCTATGGTAAAGATAGATATTTTGAGGAGGATGTTTTGGAGATCGAGGTAACCATAAACGGCCAAAAGGAAAAGTTAGCCGATACGGCCACAGTTGCCGACATTTTGATGTCGAAAGATGTGCGTCCGGAGATAGTAGCCGTAGAGATAAACGGTGAGCTGATTCAGAAAAGCGAGTACGCGAATTTGACTTTAGTCGGCGGCGATAAGATGGAATTCTTACGTTATATGGCCGGCGGGAGAGTTTAAGGTAAAGTTGCCATCTACTTTTAGTATATCAAAAAGACAGGTAAACCAAATAATTGACCAAGCTAAAACAGGTAAACCGCGTGAAGTTTGCGGCTTGATGGGTGGTCGGCGGGATAAAGTAGAAAAGCTTTTCCCTGCTACTAATGTAGACACCAGCGATATTACCTACATGGTCGACCCAAAAGAACAGTTTAGTATCATGAAGGAGATTCGTGAAAACGAGATGGAGCTGGTGGGCATATATCACTCGCATCCGGATACAGAGGCTTATCCCTCACCGACCGATTGCCGTCTGGCTTTTTACGAACAAGTTCACTACGTGATTGTTTCTCTAAAAGATGCCGTTCCCTCAATTAGGGCGTTTAAAATTATCAATAATAAAGTAATTGAATCTAAGCTTGAGGTCCTAAATGATTAGGCGGCCATATTTTTATCATTAGTAGGCTGGTCTTGCACTATCCTTGATTCAATATCTTGGCTGTTATCGACTTTAACCAGCGGCACTTTAAGTGATTTTCTGTCAAGGTATCGATAGTAATAATCATTGGCGAACAAGAATAAAACAGCACCGATTGCCGCGACGAGTATTATGAAACTCTCAGTTATCGGCATTATCGTTCACCCCTATAAAATCGCTACAATCTAATTGTTGATTAAGATATTCTGACTGATTTATCTTTAGCCAAAATCGGACTTGGTTAAACTAAATAATGTAAATTTACTGTTTCAAGGTAATTCTATATAATGTAGCCATCCAACTATTTAAAAAAGGGCAAGGCATCTTGGATTTTGAGTTAAGGGACAGAGTTAAAAGGACTTTAAAAAAATCTCATTCGGCATTAAACGAGGCTAGAATCCTATATTCTCAGGATTTATTGCCCGGTACGATTAGCCGGGCTTATTCGTCAATATTCCACAGCGCCGCCGCGGTGTTAATGAGTGAGGATTTTGATATTTTCAAACCCTCGGCTTTAGTATCATTCTTCAATCGTGAAATCGTTAAGCGGGATTTAATCGAGCCCGACTATTATAAGATGTTTGTCAATGCCCATGAGTGTTATCAGGCAGCGGAGTTCGACGCCTATATCGATATAAATCCGAAAACGGCCGGCTATATATTGGAGATAGCCCAGCGATTTGTTGAGCGGATGGAAAGATATTTAATGGAAAACGGCTGGCTCTAGTTTAGAACGCTGAGAAAGACCCAATCTGCGTTGTTATTACTCCGCCTCGGCTCAGTCACGTATAAAGCATACGCTCCCTCACCTCAGCGTTCGTATGCCTAGCATCTCGGGCCTTTTCAGCGTTCTAATTATTAATTCGGAAATAGTTAGGCAGGCTCTGGAAGGTTGAGAAAGACCCAATCTGCGATGCTCCACCCCACAAAGTAAAGTAATCCGACCACTCTTTGGCTAACCCTTTTTCAGGCGTCGACCGGTTATGTTAATATAAACCATTGCTATTGAAAAAATGTAATTATAAGATGTAAATAAAATATATTACGGGGCGTAGCGCAGTTTGGTAGCGCACACGGCTGGGGGCCGTGCGGTCGCTGGTTCAAATCCAGTCGCCCCGACCAGAGTGCTTACAAGGGGTGTCTGCGTTGTCAGCCGGCGGCGGCTATGCGCGTCACGTATAAAGCATACGCTCTACTTATAGCCGTCTGGCTTCCTACCATCCATCCCCTTGTAAACACTCTGGTCCTTGGTTTATGGAGGATTTGAACCAAGAGAGGGTATTTTTTCTTTTCTTGTCATTCCCGACCCCGATCGGGAATCCACGGCCAATTTAACGCTCTTGGATTGCTGTTATTATTTATTAACCTCCGGCATCTATGCTTTGCGCCCTCTCATTAACTGTTTGTTGTAAAGTATCTTAGATTAATCCGAAACTCGAGTTACTGATAGAAATATTTAAATTATAATAGCCTCTTTTTGATGAAGTGGCGTGGTATGCCGCGCCATTGGTAATACCTTAAATGATTAGCAAGGGTTTAATAAATAAAAAAGAGGCTGTATAATGCGTATAACTTATAATCAACAAGGTAATTGAATGGCTAATAATAAAAAAACCAAAAACCTTGAAGCCCAGTTATTTAAAGCGGCGGATAAGCTGCGCAAAAATGTTGACGCCGCCGAATATAAGCACATTGTTCTTGGTCTGATATTTCTTAAATACATATCCGATTCATTCGCTTATCTTCATAGCCAACTTAGAGAAAGCAAAGGCAAGTATGAATACGCGGACCCGGAAGACCAAGACGAATATCGGCAAGAAAACGTTTTTTGGGTGCCAAAAGAAGCCCGCTGGTCCTATCTGCATGGACGGGCAAAACTGCCGACCATCGGTAAAGATATTGACGACGCTATGGCGGCCATAGAGAAAGACAACCCTCACATTAAGGGCATTCTGCCTAAAGTTTATGCCCGGCCTAATCTTGACAAGACGGCGCTGGGCGGTTTAATTGACCTTATCGGTGATATCGCGCTTAGTTATGAAGCGGCAAAAACCAGGGACATGCTTGGTAAGGTTTATGAATACTTTTTAGGCCAATTTGCTTTGGCGGAAGGTAAAAAGGGAGGTCAATTTTACACTCCCAAATCAATCGTAAAACTATTGGTAGCTATGATCGAGCCTTATCACGGTCGAGTCTATGACCCTTGCTGTGGCAGCGGCGGTATGTTTGTAATGAGTGAAAAGTTTGTCTCGGAACACCAAGGCCGGCTTGATGATATATCTATCTATGGCCAAGAAAGCAATCAAACCACTTATCGCCTTTGCCGGATGAATTTGGCTATTAGAGGCATCAACGGCAACCAGGTGAAGTGGAACAACGAGGGTTCGTTTTTAAAAGACGCCCACCCTGATTTAAAGGCCGATTTTATTCTGGCCAATCCGCCCTTTAATGATAGTGACTGGAGCGGCGCTCTGTTAAAAAAAGACGGTAGATGGAAATATGGAACGCCGCCGGTCGGTAACGCCAACTTTGCCTGGGTGCAGCACTTTATCTATTACTTAAGCCCTAAAGGTATCGCCGGTTTTGTGTTGGCCAAGGGTTCGCTGACATCCAAAACCTCCGGCGAGGGGGTAATTCGCAAGAACCTTATCGAGGCTGGGCTGGTTGATTGCATAGTCAACCTACCGACCAAGCTGTTCCTCAATACGCAAATACCGGCTTCACTTTGGTTTATCTCTAACAAACGGCACGGCTATAACGGCGACCGCAATCGCGCCGGTGAGATATTATTTATCGACGCCCACGAACTGGGCCATTTAATTAATCGCCGTACTCGGGATTTTTCTGACGCGGATATTCAAAAGGTCGCCGATACCTATCACAATTGGCGGAAAAAAGGCGGTAGCTACAAAGATGTTCCCGGCTTCTGCGCTTCAACGCCAATCGCTAAGGTGAAAGAGTTGGATTATGTCTTAAGTCCGGGTCGCTATGTCGGCTTAGCGGAAGTTGAGGATGATTTTGTTTTTGACCAGCGTTTTCCGGAACTGCAAAAAGAGTTTGCGGAGCAACTGAAAGAAGAAACGAAATTAAATAAGCGGATTTTGGAGAATTTAAGCAAGGTTGAGTATGGAAAATAATCAAGTACCGAATAACAAAATAGTTTTATTTAAAAGCCGAAAAATACGGCGAATTTGGCATGAAAACGAATGGTTTTATTCTGTAGTGGATATTGTTGGAGCGTTAACTGACAGCGTTAATCCCAGAGATTATTGGTACAAAATGAAGATACGTGAGGAAAAAGAAGCTGAATTTCAGTTGTCGACAATTTGTCTACAACTGAAATTGGAAAGCGCTGATGGGAAAAGGTGACGACAGAGATTTCTCATAAAGAAAAGCCAAAAGGTATGCCGGCGAACAAAAAAGTTGCCCGTCGTGGCGGTGGCGTAGCGGGCAAGGCAAGGAAGGAAACAGAAAAAGAGTTGGGGCGAAGCGTGATTTCGGATGAGAACTATTTAAGCGATGCTGGTGAAGTAAAGAAAATAAAATCTTCAAAAAAGCAGCGTTGATGATTATGGAAAAAATGATGACGCAATCGAAACAAATACAAAAAAACGGCATTCCAGCGGGCTGGCGGACGGTTAAGTTGGGGGAAGTGGTGAAACTTAATTATGGAAAATCCCTACCTGAACATAAAAGAATCGATGGTAATATTCCAGTATATAGTTCTGCGGGATTGACAGGGTGGCATAATAAAGCTCTTGTTAATGAAATAGGGCTAATTGTGGGGAGAAAAGGAACAATAGGTTCTGTTTACAAAAGTGAAAAGCCGTTTTATCCAATTGATACTGTTTTTTACATATCAGAAAATGAAACGGATGCTGACCTTAATTATTTATTTTATAAATTTTCAGCAATGGGTTTAAACTATTTAAATTCAGATTCTGCTGTTCCAGGTTTAAATAGAAATACTGTATATGAACAACCAATCCTCCTCCCGCCTCTCCCCGAACAAAAAGCCATTGCCGAGATACTGTCGAGTCTTGACGATAAAATCGAGCTGCTTCACCGCCAAAATAAAACCCTGGAGGATATGGCCCAGGCGCTGTTTCGTCAGTGGTTTGTGGATGACGCGGATGAGGGGTGGGAGAAAAAATCTTTGGGTGATACTGTTGATATAACAATTGGCAGAACTCCACCAAGAAAAGAATTTCAATGGTTTTCGAAAAATAAAAAAGATTGGAAATGGATTTCCATTAAAGATATGGGCGAAAGCGGAGTTTACGTTTTTGATACTGCAGAATATTTAACAAAAGAGGCTGTAGACAAATTCAATATACCAGTAATACCAAACGATACAGTCATTTTAAGCTTTAAAATGACTGTTGGTAGACTTTGTATTACTACAGAACAAATGTTATCAAATGAAGCAATTGCTTGTTTTAAATTTACAGATAAACCGCCATTTAGTAATGAGTATTTATATTTTTATTTGAAGTTATTTAACTTTAACTCGTTAGGTAGTACATCATCAATTGTTACTTCCATAAATTCTACAATGATAAGAGAGATATTGATAACAATACCAGATCAAACGACGATGGGTAAATTTGAAAGAGCAAGCAAACCACTTTTCAAAAAAGTATTTTTTAACCAATCCCAAATACGCACGCTGGAAAACCTGCGCGATGCTTTGTTGCCGAAATTGATGAGTGGCAAGGTAAGGGTGAAAGGATTTAATAATTAATATGAAAAACATCTTAGATTTAAACCATAATGATGCCAGGAAGTTCTTTTTAAAGGAAGAAAGTTATTTTAATTTTGACTTACCGCCTTATTTTCATTTTAGCGATTTAATAGAGAAAATATCAATAAAATTAAAAGATGGAAATTTATCCGATTTTTATAATAGCGAAATTAAGCCGTGGGATGTTGAAGGTATAAATTATAGACTCATTAGTAATAAAGATGGTAAATATGCCTGGCGGCCTTTACAGTTAATTCATCCTGCATTTTATGTAGACCTTGCGAATAAGATAACAAAACAAGAAAACTGGGATTATATTATTAACAGACTTAATAAATTAATGAAGGATAGCCGCAGCATTGAATGTGCAAGCCTACCAGTTGTTTCATATTACTATAAAAAAAATAAAGCCGCGCAGATCGCTCATTGGCTAGAAGATGTTGAAAAAAATTCAATAATTATGGGTCTGGAATATGATTATCTATTTCATACCGACATAGTAGATTGCTACGGCTCAACTTATACACATTCTATTTCTTGGGCATTACATGGTAAAGAAAAAGCGAAATTAGAGAAAAGTAATAACTCGCTTATTGGCAATATAATCGATAGACAAATTCAGGCAATGTCATACGGCCAAACAAATGGTATTCCACAAGGAAGCGTACTCATGGACTTTATCGCGGAAATGGTCTTGATTTACATTGATAAATTGCTTTATGGGAAAATTAAAGTAATTAAGAAAGAAGATTATAGAATTATTAGATATAGAGATGATTACAGAATATTTGTTAACAATCCACAAATCGGCGCACAAATCATAAAAGAACTTACAGAAATACTTAATACTTTTGGAATGAGAATAAATTCGATTAAAACCAAAGTATCAGATCATATAACACATGATGCAATCAAGGAGGATAAATTATATTGGCTTCTAAATTGTAAAAATTCTGAAAATTTACAAAGTGAATTATACAGAATCTCTTTTTTGGCTAAGAAATTTCCAAATTCAGGAACAGTAGTCAAATTATTAAAATCTTTTTACGATAAACTTTCTCATCTAGAAAAAAAAGATATTAAAATTCATTTCAGTGTACTGATAAGTATTTTGGTTGATATTGCGTATAAAAATCCAAGAACTTACCCAATAACGTCCGCTATCTTAAGTAGATTTGTTGATTATTTACCGAAAAGAGAAAAAAAGTATGTTATGAAAAAGGTGCTAAATAAATTCAAAAAAATACCAAATACCGGAATTATGCAATTATGGCTTCAAAGGATATCAATAAAATTAGATGAAAAATTTATTTATACCGAAAAACTTTGCAATAAAGTCACTAACCCTAATATTATAATTTGGAACTCTGATTGGTTGGATGACAATTTAAAAAACTATATTAATTCCTTTAATTTGATTAATGAAAAAAAACTCGAAAAGATGGGAGTAATTATTGAGAATGATGAAGTCGAATTATTCGACAAATATGATTATGTTTAATTGTAGTGAATATCATTATTAATTATTATGAATCCGAAATCGATATTTCATAATTAACATTTATAGAAATTGATGAGCGTCGCGGTGAGGCAGAAAAATTGAGTCATATAAATCATGAATAATCAAGAAGAAAAATATATCGGATATCTAAAATATTCGGGAAGAGCTGTTGAATCGGGTTTACTTGATACTCGTAAATCAGCTGAAGCGCTTTTGGGTTTTGACGAAATTCTGCGTTATTTTGTTATTAAGGAAGATTCTAGCCTAAAAGATATCGATTTTGAAATACCAGTGAGAATTAAAAGTGGGAGCTGGGAAGCTTTAATACCTGAAGTAATCGATAAGCTTCTAACGCCTAGTGGAATAGTTACAGCAACATTAGCAGCATATTCTATTACAACAGCAAGAATAGCAGCCACTGATGGAATATCAGAAACGGGATTTGCAAAAGACATCAAGAAAGTTTTTCGCAAAGCTATACAATCTGCTCAATGGGTAATCAAAATTAAATCACATCTTGGCACGTTTAACAGAAGTAAATTCGAGGATATAAAATTTATATATAATAGTAAAGAAATTGGTATTCCAAATGATAATAAAGATTATTTGTATGTTCCAAAGAAATATTTTGATCTTTTTTCAGATTGTCCAAAAAAGCTTTTTTCAAAAAACGCGCATATTGTTGAGCGAGAAAGGATTTTAAAAATAGGAGTTATTAAGGATGATCAAGTTCGAGAGGAGGTTTCTATTACAGAAAAAGAGAAATTCATATTTTATTCAGAAATCGAAGATGATAATATTTTATTCCCCGAATTAAAACACGGTCAAAGTGTTGAGCTGGAAGGGGCTATCACTAGAGGCAACGAAAAAACTGATACATTGGGTTTTGAATATAAAGGCCATATACTTACATGCAAACCATGTGATGGAAATATTGCTAGTTTCAAACATAAAATTGTTTCACGAAAAGTAGGCCATATCTTTCCTAGAGTAAAAATAATCGGAATTATTGATCGTAAGAATAATAATGGTGATTTTAAAGAAAAAAGACCGACAATTATATTTTCTGATATTGTTACAATTGAAATACAAGACGACAATTCTTTGAAACTATTTGACTAAGTACGATAATCGGAATATTTGGTATTAATAGTTAACTTATCATGTAAGTTGATGAGCAATAATGCGATAATAAACTATTAAATTACTAAGAAGGCTATGGCAAAATTATCCATGGTAGACAAAATGAAAATAGAAAAACTGCTTGGCATGGAAAGCGGTTACGTTTTAGATTTTTCAAATAAAACATTTAGTGAGTTTATGTTTGATAGTGTAGGAACGAATATTTGGGACACGAAATTTAATTATAAAAGTGGTTCAAAGGCTAATCGACTTCGTGCTTTTTGGCGTGGCGAGTCGGACAAAAAAGTTGGAAAATTACTGAACGATATTTTGGAATATTGGAAAGCTCAGGTATTAATAAATGGTTCTATCGTTAGCAGAAACGAGAAAGAATTATATAAAGATTGCTTGGGGATTGCTAACAAACTAACTGGTGAAACAGTAATCAATGAACCTACAACTGAAGCTGAATTTTTAAAAAATGAATTTAAAGAGATTTCAATTAGTGCATTAAAACTGGATGCTGCAATATCCGGTATACTTGAGCAAAGATTGGAAGAAATAAAAATATGTTTAAATTCAAAGGCGGCACTGGCAACAATATTTTTGTGCGGCAGCACGCTTGAAGGCATATTGCTTGGTGTAGCAGCAAACAACCCTCAAAAGTTTAATTCAGCAAAATCGAGTCCATTAGATAATAATGGGAAAGTATTACAATTTTATGATTGGACATTAAATAATTTTATTAACGTTGCAAAAGAAATCGGGTTTTTGAATGAGGATGTAAAAAAATTTAGCCATGTGTTGCGCGATTTTCGTAATTACATTCATCCATTTGAACAAGCAGCACAGCAATTTAATCCCGATGAACATACTGCAAAATTATGCTGGCAAGTTT
The DNA here is from genome assembly GCA_913009475.1 of uncultured Actinomycetes bacterium. Taxonomy (GTDB): domain Bacteria; phylum Actinomycetota; class Aquicultoria; order CAJVYJ01; family CAJVYJ01; genus CAJVYJ01. Next base: position 17,575 of record CAJVYJ010000011.1, read on the forward strand.
TAAGAGTTGCAATTTTCCAAATAACGAAATATAACCTATATCCAAAACCTTTAAGTCATAAATAGTTTCAATGTGTAATGCTTTATCTTCGTAATTAATGAGTTTTTAGAAGAGAGCAAGATTTTAATAATCTTAGGGAGGTATGGTTGTGAAAACTGAAATAATTCAATCGCTTACGACGGATTTTGAATCTTACGCCAAAAAAACCGAAAATGGTGTGGAGTTTTGGTTGGCGCGGGATTTACAGCATTTGCTTGGTTATGGAAAATGGGATAATTTCAAATCGGTTATATCCAAAGCAAAAACTACCTGCGAAATATCCGGACATCAGATTATCGATCATTTTGCCGACGTCGGGAAAACGATAAAAATGCCTAAGGGTGCTGAAAAAAGCATAGATGATTTTATGCTTACACGCTACGCCTGTTATCTTATTGCTCAAAACGGGGATTCGCGCAAAGAAAAAATAGCTTTTGCTCAAACTTATTTTGCTGTTCAAGTACGAAAATTTGAGATCATTCAGCAAAAACTATTAGAATTTGAAAGAATAAACGCCAGAAAGAAACTTGCTGATACGGAAAAAGAACTTTCCGGTGTGATTTATGAACAAACTGGCAGCGATAAAAATTTTGGTCTTATCCGTTCCAAGGGAGATAGGGCATTGTTTGGTTATACTACTAAGGAAATGAAAAATAAGTGGAAAATTCCAAAAGGTAGAGCATTGGCGGATTTTGCGCCAACTATTATTTTAAAAGCCAAAGATTTTGCTACGGAAATTACGATTTTTAATGCCAAGTCAAATCAGATGAAGACTGAATATGAAATATCAAGTGAGCACATAACAAATAATAGAAGTGTAAGAAAAACTTTGATTGAGAGAGGAATAAGACCGGAAAAATTGCCACCCGAGGAAGATGTTAAAAAAGTCGAGCGAAGATTGAGATCGACTCAAAAAAAAGAATTGAATGATATAAAAGCTTTAAATAAATAATTATGACCAAAATCTATGAATCGGACATCGAAAACTTTGCCATAGAACTGCTGGAACAGCAGGGCTATGTTTATCTTGCCCCGGAAGACCAAGAAGAAGAGCGGGGCGGCTTATCCGAGGTAATACTGCGCGGCCGTCTTAAGGCCGCTATAGATAAGCTTAACCCCAATATCCCCGAAGATGCCAGGGACCAAGCTTTGCGGGAAGTGCTGAGTCTACCGAGCCAAAATCTGATTGAGAACAATGAGATATTTCATCGTATGTTGACTGACGGAATCGGAGTGGAATATCAAAAGGGCGGGGATACTCGCGGCGACAGGGTTTGGCTAATTGATTTTGCCAATCCTTTAAGTAATGACCTGGTTGTTGCTAATCAGTTTACGGTTGTTGAAAATGATATAAATAAGCGGCCCGACATCGTGCTGCTGGTGAACGGTCTGCCCTTGGTGGTAATCGAGCTAAAAAACCCGGCCGATGAAAATGCTACGGTTAAGAAAGCTTTTACGCAACTGCAAAACTATAAAGACGCGATACCGAATCTATTTTTTTATAATGGTGTCTTGGTGGCGTCCGATGGCTTGGACGCGAAAGCCGGTTCGCTTACCGCCGGGTGGTCGCGATTTATGGCCTGGAAAACCGTTGATGGAATCCGCGAAGATAAAAGCAGTACGCCGCAGATGGAAACGATTATAAAAGGTATGCTGCGCCCGGATATCTTACTTGATCTTATTAAGCAGTTTACCGTATTCGAGAAAGCTAAAAAAGTAGATGCCGATACCGGACTGATAAAAATAGTGACGAGTAAAAAGATTGCCGCTTATCATCAATATTACGCCGTAAATAAAGCCGTAGAGTCTACGATTCGCGCGATTGGCGAACCGGCGGCAACGAGAGGCAGTGAGGCACCAGCAAGCTATGGCTTGTCCTCAGTCGACCAGCAGCCGCGAGGTGATCGTAAAGCCGGTATCTTCTGGCATACGCAGGGCAGCGGCAAGTCTTTATCAATGGTTTTTTATGCCGGTAAAATTATTATTGAGCCGGCGATGCGCAATCCCACTATTGTAGCAATAACCGACCGCAATGATCTCGACGACCAGTTGTTCGATACTTTTGCCGGCTGCAAAGCTTTGTTGAGGCAAACGCCGATTCAGGCCCAGAGTCGTGAAGACTTGAAGAATCTCCTTAAGACAGGCGGAGGCGGTATAGTCTTTACCACCATTCAAAAATTTTCACCTGAGGGGACGGATATTGAATTCGATCTTCTTTCTGAACGCAAAAATATAATAGTTATAGCGGATGAAGCCCATCGTAGTCAGTACGGTTTTAAAGCTAAAACTCATATAAGAAATAAAGAAGCGAGATCGGAAGAGCACACGTCTGAACTCCAGTCACACTGATATATCTCGTATGCCGTCTTCTGCTTGAAAAAAAAAACAAAAACCAACACAAGTTTT
>CAJVYJ010000012.1 GCA_913009475.1 uncultured Actinomycetes bacterium
GAGACGGTGACGTACAGTCTCGCGATCTGGGCCTTGTCGTGCTTTCCTTACCCGACGTTCTTCCGATCTTGTTTCTGTGTGTTTTTTTTTTTTAATGATACGGCGACCACCGAGATCTACACTCTTTCCCTACACGACGCTCTTCCGATCTGAAATGGTTGGACACACCATAGCTGTTCATGATGGGCGTAAACATATGCCTGTATTTATAAGCGAAGGTATGGTCGGCCATAAATTAGGAGAATTTGTGGCGACTCGGACATTTAGAGGCCATGCTCGCTCGGAGAGAGCATCGCAAATCAAAAGATAGGATTTAAAAATATGGCGGAAGCTAGGGCGAGTTTAAAATACATTAGAATATCACCAAGTAAAGCTCAACAGGTAATAGACCTGGTGCGAGGGAAAGATGTTGATGAGGCTATTAATATTTTGGCTTTTACTCAAAAAGCAGCGGCGCGTATTATTTACAAGTTAGTTAACTCGGTTGTTGCCAATGCTGAGACTAACCATAATTTAAGGCGCGACGCGCTTTATATCGCGGAGGCTTATGTCAATCAAGGTCCAACGATGAAGAGAATACGTCCCAGAGCCATGGGGCGTGCCTCCAAGATTAGAAAGCGTTCAAGCCATATAACTATTGTGGTGCAAGAGCGCGAAGCGAAAGGAGTTTAGACTTGGGTCAAAAGATTAATCCAACCGGTTTGCGAATAGGTATTATTGAGAACTGGAAATCACGTTGGTTCGCCACTAAAAATTACGCCGATCTATTGGCCGAGGATATTAAGATACGTGAATGGATAGCGAAGCGTTTGGCGCGGGCCGCTATTTTAAAAGTGGAGATAGAGCGGGCCGGTGATCAATTGAAAATAGATATATTTACAGCGAGGCCCGGTATAGTGATAGGTAAAAGAGGGGCTGAGGTAGACTTGCTCCGAGCTGAACTGGAGAAGATAGCCGGAAAGCGTCTACAGGTAAATATACAGGAAGTTGTTCGTCCGGAAGTCAATGCCGCTTTAGTGGCTCAAAGCATTGCGGAACAGCTAACCGCCAGAGTCTCATTTAGGCGGGCCATGAAAAAGGCCGTTACCGCGGCCATGAAGAGTGGCGTGTTGGGGATCAAGGTAGCTTGTGCCGGTCGTTTAGGTGGTTCGGAGATGTCCAGAAGCGAGTGGTATCGCGAAGGACGAGTTCCTTTACATACGTTGCGGGCCAGGATAGATTATGGTTTCACCGAGGCCCATACTACTTTTGGGTGTATCGGCGTCAAAGTTTGGATTTATACAGGCGATATCTTGACGTCACATCATCTATCATCGACAACGGACAGAGATAAACAAGGATTGGGCCCTGTTAAGAGAAAAACCAGACCCGGCTTGAATAAGTCCCGGCCGGTCAAGAGAGCAAGCGGAGCCGGCAAGAGCGGTGCCGCCGATAAAAAAGTAAAAGCTGCATCGGCAAAAAAAACCGATATTAAAGATACGGCAAAAACCGCGGTCAAGACGGAGAGCGCGACGAAGGCGGAAACAAAGAAAGACAAGAAGCCTGTTGTTAGTAAGAAAGATAAAGGAGAAAAGCTCTAAATGTTAATTCCAAAGCGGGTTAAGCATCGCAAGCAACAGCGCGGTAACAGACGTGGACAATCAAAGGGCGGCACTAAAATCAACTTTGGTGACTATGGGTTGCAGGCGTTGGAAAACGGATGGATAACAAATCGACAAATTGAAGCGGCGCGTATAGCTATGACCAGATATATTAAAAGAGGCGGTAAAGTCTGGATAACTATATTTCCCGACAAGCCGGTTACGGAAAAACCCGCTGAGACTCGTATGGGTAGTGGTAAAGGGTCGCCGGAGCATTGGGTAGCTGTTGTAAAGCCGGGGCGAGTCATGTTTGAACTGGCCGGGGTTTCGGAAGATATTGCCAAGGAAGCAATGAGGCTGGCTGCGCATAAGCTGCCTATAAAAACCAGATTTATGGCACGAAGTGAGTAGGTGGTGTGAATAATGAGAAGTATGGAAATTCGAGAACTTTCAGATGAAGAGCTGGAGAGTAAATACTCTGACGCTAAAGAAGAACTGTTTAACCTAAGGTTTCAGTTGGTTACGAATCAGCTGGATAATCCTTTAAAGATAAGAGACGCGCGCCGGAATATCGCTCGTATTCAAACTATTCGCAAAGAGCGTGAGTTGACTTTGCGGGCAAGTGAAGAGAAAAATGGCAGTAAAAAAGTTGGAAGAAGAGGATAGCGTGGCAGAGAAGGAAAAAAAACAAGATATAAAGAAGGCTAAAACCAAGACAGCTGCAAAGAAAGCCGCTGCTCCAAAGAGTAAGGCTAAGGCGGCACCTAAGAAAAAAATAACTTCGACTAAGAGCGCCGGTGTTAAAGCAAAAAAGACGCCGGCCGCTAAAACCGAAGTAATTAGAGCCCATCGTAAAGTGCGGGTGGGTCGGGTTGTCAGCAATAAAATGGATAAGACAGCCGTGGTTACGGTTGAGAGGCAATTTCGCCATAGAATGTATAAAAAAATGATTAAAAAGACCAAGCGTTTTATCGTGCATGATGAAGAAAATAAGACCAACGTCGGGGATATTGTCGAGATTATGGAGACACGTCCGTTAAGTAAATTAAAAAGATGGCGTTTAATAAATATTATTGAAAAGTCAAAATAAGAGGCGTTCGGAGGAAGATTGATTCAACAAGAAAGCAGACTTAAAGTAGCGGATAATACGGGAGCCAGAGAGGTACTTTGTATTAAAGTCTTGGGCGGCAGTCGTCATCGCTACGCGCACATCGGCGATGTAATTGTGTGCACTGTTAAACAAGCGGTACCAGGCGGTTCCGTAAAAAAAGGTGAAGTCGTCAGGGCTGTTGTCGTGCGCACCAAGAAGGAGATTAAACGCTCCGATGGGACGTATATTAAATTCGATGAAAATGCCGCTGTGATCTTAACGGATGACCAGAATCCCAAAGGAACGCGTATTTTCGGCCCGGTCGCTCGGGAATTAAGAGATAAAAAGTATATGAAAATCGTCTCATTGGCACCGGAGGTCCTTTAGGCATTATGAAAAAATTATTTGTTAAAAAAGGCGATAAAGTGATGGTTATTGCGGGGAAAGAAAAGGGGAAGACCGGCAAGATATTGCGGGCTTATCCGCGGACCAATCGAGTAGTTATTGAGAGCTTGAATTTAACCAAGAAGGCTACGCGAGCAAGTCAAAATAATCCGCAAGGCGGGCTGATTACTCTTGAGGGTAGCGTCAATGCTTCTAATGTGGCGATATTATGTTCCTCATGTGACAAGCCGGTGCGAGTCGGTTATATCCGCGGCAGCGAAGGACAGCGTATTAGAATCTGCCGCAGCTGTGAAAATCGTTTGGATAAGGAGTAACTAATAGAGATGGCTGTACCAAGGTTGAAAGAAAAGTTTGAAAAAGAGATAATCCCGTCCATAGTGAAAGAATATTCTCTAAAAAATCGTTATGAAGTGCCAAGACTGGAGAAAATCACCGTTAATATGGGTATCGGCAGCGCTTTGCAGGATTCCAAAGCTATGGAATCCGGCATGAATGATATGTCGATAATTACGGGGCAAAAACCAAAAGTTAATCGTGCCAAGAAATCCATTGCCGCCTTCAAATTAAGGGCCGGAACGGCCATTGGTTGCAAGGTGACTTTAAGGGGCAAGCGTATGTATGAGTTTTTAGACCGGCTTATCTCTATAGATCTCCCGAGAATAAGGGATTTTAGAGGCTTGTCGCCGAAGTCCTTTGACGGTAAAGGTAATTACAGCTTAGGCGTAACTGAGCAGCTTATATTTCCGGAAATCGATTACGATAAAGTTGAAAAGACACAAGGTATGGATATAACCATAACAACTACTAAATCGAGTGATGAACTATCCAAAGCGGTCTTAAAAGAATTTGGTTTTCCATTGAAAGAGCGATAAAAGGAGAAAATTGGCTAAGAAATCGTTGATAGCAAGACAAAAGCGCAAACCTAAATATAAGACGCGAGCGTATAATCGTTGCGTAAGGTGTGGTCGGCCGCATGCCTATTATCGTCAGTTCGGACTATGTAGAATTTGCTTACGGGAATTAGCCCATAAAGGCGAAATCCCCGGTTTAACCAAGGCCAGCTGGTAGAAAGGGGACTTATTGTGTCGATGACAGATCCTGTAGCTGATATGCTGACAAGAGTTCGTAACGCTTATCGAGCTTCACATAAAAAAGTTGATATGCCTTCTTCAAAAATTAAAGTTGAAATAGCTAAGATTTTGCAGGAAGAAGGATATATTCTCTCTTATGACGTACAAAAAATAACGGACAAGCCTAATCTGAATATTGCGCTGCGTTATGATGATAACAATAGGAACATAATTAGCGGGATTAAACGTATTAGCAAACCCGGGCGTCGTGTTTACGCGAAAAAAGATCAGATACCCGGAGTATTGGGTGGGCTGGGCATAGCGATATTATCGACTTCCCGCGGCTTAATGACGGATAAACGGGCCGGACGGGAGAAGGTCGGTGGCGAAGTACTTTGCTATGTTTGGTAAAGAATCGGTTAAAAAGTAGAGGTTAAGTAATGTCGAGAATTGGAAAGTTAGCCATAACTATCCCTGTTGGGGTGGATGTAAGCATAGATGGTTCCCATATCCTGGTCAAAGGTCCCAAGGGTACTCTGGAGTATGATTGCTCCCCTGAGGTAACCATAGAGCGCGAAGATGATAAGATATTGATAAAGCGGTCGTCCGATATTCCGCTTCATCGTTCGCTGCACGGCCTTAATCGTACTCTTGTTTTCAATATGGTCAAAGGTGTAAGCGAAGGTTTTTCCAAAACGTTGGAGATAGTCGGCGTTGGCTATCGGGCTAGTTTAAAAAACGGCAAGTTGGAGATTTTAGCGGGTTTTTCCCATCCGGTGGTCTTTGATAAGATTCCCGGAATTGAGTTTGAGGTTCCCATCCCCACAAAAATCATTATTCGTGGAGCGAGTAAACAGCAAGTCGGAGAGGTGGCCGCTAAAGTAAGGTCGGTGCGCAAGCCGGAGCCGTATAAAGGCAAAGGTATTAAATATGAGAACGAATATATCCGGCGTAAAGTCGGTAAAACCGCTAAATAATATCAGTTACGGAGAGTTAATAATGATAAGCAACAGAGGTTACAATGGACAAAGCTAAAGAGAAAAAACGAGCACTATTGCGTCGGCATCGCCGGGTCAGAAAGAACATATTCGGTGTCGATAAACGGCCTAGGCTTAGTGTCTTTAGAAGTAATCGGGGAATTTACGCTCAGATTATTGATGATAATAAATCTATGACTTTAGTATCCGCGTCGACAATCGACAAAGAATTGCGTGATAAAGTTAAAAGCTTGCCAAAAAAAGAAAGCGCGGCCAAGGTGGGACAGTTAGTTGCTGATCGCGCTATTAAACAAAATATTAAAGAAATTGTTTTTGATCGTGGCGGCAACCTCTATCACGGCAGTGTTAAAGAGTTGGCGGAAGCGGCCCGTAAGGCCGGATTAAAATTTTAATCATAGTGTGAAAACGGAGGGATTTTGAGAGATAAGCACATCACATCAGGCGATGAGAGCTACGAGCTTCAGGAAAAAGTTATTTACATAAACCGGGTTTCTAAAGTTGTAAAAGGCGGTCGTAGGTTTAGTTTAAGCGCTTTAGTTGTTGTTGGTGATGGACACGGACAAGTAGGCATCGGTTTTGGTAAGGGCAAAGAAGTACCGGTAGCAATCAAAAAGGGCATCCAACACGCTAAGAAGAATCTTTTTAGAGTATCGATGTTTAAATCAACTATACCTCATGCGGTGCTTGGGCGCTATGGTGCCGGCCGAGTGCTTTTGAAACCGGCCTCCCCCGGAACCGGGGTTATAGCCGGTGGTCCGGTCCGGGCTGTATTAGAGTTGGCCGGCATTAGAGATATTTTAACAAAATCCATGGGTTCGGCTAATGCCATCAACATCGTTAGGGCAACGGAAGCCGGGTTGCGAGAGCTTAGAACAGCTGAAGAGGTAGCGAAATTGCGGGGAAAGACAGTACAGGAAGTATTGTTTGGTACGGCACTTAAATAATTGCGTTGAATCGAAAGATAACAGGGAGCGAAATCAATGGCAAGATTACGTATAACACAAACTAGAAGTTTAATCGGTCGGCCTAAAGACCAGAGAGATACCGTTAGGGCTTTAGGGCTGCGCCGTATTCGGCATACGGTTGAGCAAGCGGACCGCCCGGAAATCCAAGGGATGATAAATAAAGTCATTCATCTGGTTAAAGTAGAAAAAATTTAAAGATTTCGGAGGATTTCTTGAGACTACATAATTTAAATCCAGGCAAAGCAGCAACTAGAAAGAAGCGAAAAAGAGTTGGACGCGGTCCGGGGTCCGGTTTGGGCAAGACTTCCGGCCGGGGACAGGACGGTCAATTATCCCGTTCGGGTGGCGGCAAGGGTTCGCGCTTTGAGGGCGGTCAAACGCCGCTGCAGAGAAGGCTGCCAAAGTTGCCCGGTTTTAAGAATCGCTTTAGAAAAGTTTACGCTATTGTTAACGTGGAAAAGTTAAATATTTACAAGAGCAGTGAAGAGGTAAGTCCGGAGTCTCTGCAGGCCAAAGGAATAATCAAGAGAAGTGACAAACTGGTTAAAGTTCTCGGCCAGGGAAATATAGAAAAAAAATTGCTTGTTAAAGCTCATCATTTTAGCGGTACGGCGAAGGAAAAAATCGAGGCCGCTGGTGGGAAAATCGAGGTTTTATAGTGATTGAAGCAATTCGTAATGCTTTTAAAATTCCGGATCTACGTAAAAAAATATTATTTACGCTGATTATTATAGCTATCTATCGCTTAGGAGCTCAAATACCGGTGCCGGGTGTAAAGATAGCTGATATTCAAAGACTATTTACCCAAGGCGGCGGTGTATTTAACTTTCTGGATCTTTTTTCCGGTGGAGCCTTATCTCGTTTTGCGGTTTTTGCTTTAGGAATTATGCCGTATATTACCGCGGCTATTATTATGGAACTGTTGGCGGTTGTAGTTCCCACCATTGAAAAATGGCAAAAAGAGGGCGATGTCGGCCAGAAAAAGATAACGCAGGTAACCAGATATATGACGCTGGGTTTGGCGGTAATCGAATCTATCGGTTATACATTACTATTTCAAGGGTTGTTGAAAATTCAATTTACGGTCCTTGAGCGCTATTTAATTATTATGACCTTAACAGCGGGTACAGTACTTGTGATGTGGCTGGGAGAGCTTATTACTCAGCGCGGCATCGGTAACGGTATGTCGCTGATAATCTTTATTTCCATCGTTTCCCGGGTGCCCTCAGGGATAAGCAGAACATTTCAAGTCGTCAGTCCCTTAATATTGGTCATATTTATCATAATGACCATAGTCGTTATCGTCAGTATCGTTATTACGGAAAAGGGGCAGCGTCGGATTTCGGTCCAATATGCCAAAAGAGTTGTCGGTCGAAAGATGTATGGAGGTACCAGTACCTATATACCCTTAAAAATAAATTCAGCCGGAGTTATGCCGATTATTTTCGCAACGTCATTGCTTATATTTCCAGCGACTCTCGCTAATATGTATCCTGCGCCTTTTACCAGAGCTCTCCAAGCCGCGCTTGGCAGCAGCGGTTCCTTTTATCGAATATTGATATTGGCGGCGCTAATTATCTTTTTTACTTATTTCTATACCGCGATTGTTTTTAATCCGATTGATATCTCTGACAATGTTAAAAAATACGGTGGCTTTGTGCCCGGAGTTCGCCCAGGCAAACCGACGGCAGTCTATCTAAACAAAGTATTAAATCGTATTACGTTACCGGGTGCTTTTTTCTTAGCATCTATTGCTTTATTGCCGGAAGTATTTGGTGGAAAATTTAATATACCGTTTTGGCAAAATTTTGGCGGCACATCCGTGCTTATTTTAGTAGGAGTGGCCTTGGAGACGATGATTCAACTGGAGACGCAGCTACTCCAACGTCATTACGAGGGGTTCTTGAAATAGATTATTGCTTGTTACCAAGGAAAAATTGATGAATATTATCTTATTGGGACCGCCGGGCGCCGGTAAAGGCACTCAGGCAAAAAATATTTCAGCCCGTTATAATTTAGTTCATATATCAACAGGCGATATACTTCGCTGCGCGGTGGTGAATAAAACCGCTCTCGGCGTACGGGCCAAGAGTTATATGGAAGCGGGAGAACTGGTGCCGGACGACGTAGTTGTTGATTTGGTTCGTGAGCGTGTGGCGGACTTGGATTGTAAAAGCGGTTTTTTATTGGACGGTTTTCCGCGGACGGTAGCGCAAGCGGTGGAATTGGACGCTATCTTAAAGGCGAACGAGACAGAGGTCGATTTTGTCTTAAATATAGAGGTAAGCCAGGATGAAATTGTTAAAAGATTGACGAGCCGCCGTGTTTGCGGTGATTGCAATCGGACTTATAATTTGTTGTTTGAGCCGCCGCGGGATGAGGATAAGTGCAATGAGTGCGGTACGGCCCTATACCGGCGCGATGATGACAGCGAAGAAACAATATTAAATAGAATGAAAGTTTATTATCAACAAACAGCACCGTTGATAGCTTATTATCAACGCTCGGGTAAGTTAAAAAATATCGATGGCGGACACGCGATTGATGAAGTTTTCGCCGATATTGAGGAAGCAGTGTGTGCCTGTCAAAACTGATCGATCAGCAATATATTTTAGAGGGCTGAAGTAACTTGATAATTTGTAAGGGTGAAAAAGAAATTGCCCAAATGCGTCAAGCGGGACGTATAGTGGCGGGAGCTTTAGAATTGGCACGTAAATCCGTACGGCCAAAACTGAAGACGATCGAGCTTGATATAATGATAGAAAATTATATTCTGACAAAAGGCGGTAAGCCGGCTTTTAAGGGTTATCACGGGTATCCGGCCTCAATTTGTGCCTCCATTAACCAGGAGGTCGTACATGGTATCCCCGGCAGCAAGCGTCTAAGTGAGGGAGATATAATAAGTGTTGACATCGGTGTCGAATTAAATGGATACTTCGCGGACGCGGCTGCTACTTTCGCGATTGGAAAAATAACCGATAAAGCGAAGAGGTTGATGAAAACAACGGAGTTGTCGTTGGAGGCCGGTATTGAGCAGGTGAGAATCGGCAATAAGCTTTCAGATATCTCTCATGCTATACAGAAAAAAGCTGAGGCGGCCGGTTATTCTGTAGTTAGGGACTATGTCGGGCACGGTATCGGCCGAGAAATGCACGAGGACCCGCAAATTCCCAACTATGGCCCGCCGGGTCAAGGGCCTGAATTAAGAGAAGGGATGGTGTTGGCGCTGGAACCGATGCTAAATCTGGGCGGAAGCGGGGTCAAGGTTTTATCTGACAGTTGGTCGGTTGTTACCGCGGACAACAGCTTATCGGCTCATTTTGAGCACTCGGTGGCTGTAACAGCGGTGGGACCTGATATTTTAACAAAATTAGCTAATTAAAAATTTAATTGTAGACGAGGTTATTTGCTTTTGTTATAATACAAACTTGTGACTAATTTTGTCAAAGAGGAGTGGTCTAGTCGTCTAAAAAAGAAGAAGCTATAGAAGTTGAAGGTAAAGTCGTTGAACCATTGCCCAACGCTATGTTTCGAGTGGAATTGGATAACGGCCATAAAGTCTTGGCTCATATCTCCGGGAAGATGCGGATGCATTATATTAGGATATTACCCGGTGATAAAGTCTTAGTCGAGCTGTCTCCTTATGATTTAACAAGAGGCAGGATTGTATATCGCTATAAGTAAATAAAGGATAGGAAATTATGAAGGTAAGGCCGTCGGTAAAAAAAATATGTGAAAATTGTAAAATTATACGTCGTAAGGGAAAAGTCATAGTGATTTGCAGCAATCCGCGTCATAAACAACGACAGGGTTAAGCAATATTTTTATATAATAAGCAAGTTATTTGGTTTTGGTAGAGATTATTTATTTTCAGGAGGTTGAATGGCAAGGATTGCCGGAGTTGATTTACCCAGAGAGAAGCGAGTAGAAATTTCTCTGACCTATATATTTGGGATTGGCAGATCGACCGCGAATAAAGTACTTGAATCAACGGGAGTCGATGCTAATACCAGAACTCGCGACTTAACCGATGAGGAAGTTATTAAATTAAGGGAATTTATTAATAAGAACTTTAAGGTGGAAGGCGATTTACGCCGTGATAATTCTCAAAACATGAAACGCTTGATGGAGATCGGGTCTTATCGCGGCATAAGGCATCGCCGTGGTCTGCCGGTGCGGGGTCAAAGAACTCACACTAATGCGAGAACAAGAAAAGGACCGCGTCGCCTGGTTGGCGCTAAGAAAAAGTAAAATATTAGGAGGAAGGTTTGGCGACAAAAAAGAAAACAGCTAAGACTAGAACTAAAAAACGTGAAAGAAAAAATATTCCCGTTGGTCAAGCTCATATAAAATCAACATTTAATAATACGATAATTACCATTACTGATAATGATGGTAATGTCATAAGTTGGGAAAGCGCCGGCAGTGTTGGTTTTAAGGGCTCAAGGAAGAGTACGCCGTTTGCGGCGCAGATGGCGGCGGAAGCAGCGGCGAAAAAAGCTCGCGAGCATGGAGTGCGAAAAGTTAAAGTGTTTGTCAAGGGTCCGGGTTCAGGTCGAGAGACGGCCGTACGCTCAATGCAGGCGGCCGGCTTAGAGACAACCGGTGTTATTGATGTTACACCGATTCCGCATAATGGTTGTAGACAAAAGAAGAGAAGAAGAGTTTAAGGGGCGAGAAATTGGCAAGATATAGAGGAGCGGTTTGTAAATTATGTCGGCGCGAAGGCATGAAGCTATTTCTTAAAGGCCGGCGGTGTCTGGGTGATAAATGTGCTATGGAAAAAAGGGCTTATCCTCCGGGTGAACACGGCAAAAGGCGTATCAAGGCTTCGGAGTACAGAATCCAACTTCGAGAAAAGCAAAAAGTAAAACGTACTTATGGTCTAATGGAAAAGCAATTTCACGGTTATTATGAGCTGGCAAACAGGCAAAAGGGTATTACGGGCGAGAATCTTCTAAGAGTGCTGGAGACGCGTTTTGATAATGTCATATATCGCAGTGGGTTCGCGACGTCACGCCAGGAGGCGCGCCAATTGGTTCGCCACGGAGGATTTATAATAAACGGCCACCGAGTAAATATACCTTCATATCGTCTTAAGCTTGATGACGTTTTTGGGATTAATCCCAAAACCAAAGACCAAGTGAGAATCGACCGCGCCATAGAGGTCAATGATGGGACGGCGGTGCCTGAATGGTTGGAGATAGATCGTAAAAATATCAGTGGAAAAGTAAGGAGTTTGCCGGAGAGGGCGCATATAGATTTAAATATTCAAGAGCAATTAATAGTCGAGCTTTATTCTAAGTAGGGGTATTAATAATTAATATAAAACCAATATTTATTGAGATGGAAAGCACAGAAGGAGGCAAACGATTTGGTAGAATTTAGGCGTCCAATGATAAAAATGGAACCTATTGATGATAGCACTGCTCGTTTTATTGTTGAGCCATTGGAACGGGGGTTTGGCTATACACTGGGTAATAGTGTTCGCAGAGTATTGTTATCTTCTCTAGCGGGAGCCGCGGTAACATCAATTAAATCTGACAGTATCAGTCATGAATTTGCCGTGATCGAAGGTGTTCGGGAAGACGTAATAAATATTATTTTAAATCTTAAGAGTTTAGTTTTAAAGATGAACGACGAATCGCAAGCGACTGTCCGCCTCGCGGTCAAAGGCCCCAAGGAAGTTAAAGGTAGTGACATACAATGTCCGGCCGGCGTGGAAGTAATCAATGGTGATCTTCATATTGCCACTTTAAACAAGAAAGCTAATATTGATATGGAGCTGACCGTTGAAAAGGGCAGGGGCTATGCTTCAGCCGAGCGTAATAAAAAATCATCCGACGCTATCGGCGTGGTTCCTATCGATTCAATATTTACACCGATAAAGAAGGTCTCCTATTCCGTGGATCACACTAGGGTCGGCCAGAGGACGGACTATGATAAATTAGTATTAGAGGTAACTACTAACGGCAGCATGACGCCGGCGGAGGCGGTCAGCGCGGCCGGACAGATAATAAATGAGCATATGGATCTCTTTATGGAGCAAAATATGATGGAGGAGCGGGAGACTATATTCGCTCCGGTAGAAGCGGAAGTGGAAGCCACTTTAAACTCACCGATTGAGGATCTTGAGTTATCAGTCAGATCATATAATTGTTTAAAGCGCCAAGGAATAGACACTCTGGACCAGTTGCTTGAGAGTAGCGAGATCGACCTAATGAATATCCGGAATTTCGGTTCAAAATCAATTGAAGAGATTAAGGAAAAGCTAACCGAGCTGGACTTATCTTTAAAACAGGCCAAGTAGGAAGAGAAATGAGACATAAAAAAAAGGGAAGAAAGTTAGGGTCCAGTCCCAGCCACCGCAAGGCGATGCTGCGGACAATGGCGGCTCAAGTTTTTGAACATGACCAAATAAAAACAACCGAAGCGAAAGCTAAAGAGGTTAGGGGTACAATCGATAAGATTGTTACTTTGGCGAAACGCGGCGATATACACGCACGCCGGCAGGTTTTGGCTTATATTAATGACCGGGAATTAGTGCATAAGATATTTACCGAAGTCGTTGAACGTTTTAAAGATAGGAACGGCGGTTATACGAGGATTATAAAGTTGGGGCCGCGGCTGGGCGACGCGGCGCCGGTCGTCATAATCGAGCTGGTTTAAAACCGACCGAAAGCCAATATAAATTTTCTAAATTCTTAAGGGTGAGGTTTACCTCGCCCTTTTAATATTTTACAAAGATGAACTGTAGAGATAATATTGTAGGATAAAAAAGATAAAAAATTGGCCCAACCAAAAAACATCAAGATAACAGTTCAGTATGACGGCACCGATTTTGCCGGTTGGCAGACCCAGCCCAATAAATGTTCAGTTCAAGATAGTTTGGAAGCGGCTTTAACCAAGATATTGGGAGAACCGATAAAGATCATCGGTTCCGGCCGGACTGATGCCGGTGTCCATGCCCGTGGGCAAACGGCCGGCTTTCAGACTAATAGTGAGATAGATGTCAGTCAATTGATTCGTTGTGCCAACGCGGTTTTACCGGAAACAATCACCATCATTCAAGCTGAGGAAGTCAAGCCTGAATTTAATCCCCGGCGTTGGGCCAAACAGCGCGCCTACGCCTATTATATATGGAACGAGCCCTATGCGTCTCCATTCTATAATCGTTACTCCTGGTGGATATCAAGGCCGCTTAATATAGCCTTAATTTCTCAAGCGGCCGAGTTTCTTGTAGGTACTCATGACTTTGCCGCTTTTACACCGGAAAAAGAGAAAAACACAATTAGAAACATCTCTATTTTTAAGGTGGATATTTCTCCGGATTTTACGGGCAGAATGATCAGGTTGCGTATCGAGGCTGATAGTTTTCTCTATCATCTGGTGAGGATGATGGTCGGGACACTGGTTGAAGTCGGCCGGGGTAAGATGCAAACAGCGCAGGTAGCTAATATTTTAGCCGCTAAAGATATTGGACGCGCGGGCCCGAGAGCTCCGGCTAAGGGGCTGTTCTTAGAAAAAGTCTATTATTAATTCCAGGGACATCATACTTGATTCAAGTGTGATTGTCGGCCGGGTACAGGGTCGATCTTCATTAAATCTTCATATAGATAAGGTATATTTTAACTGTTAAAATATAATAATCGCGAGTCCGGTGAGTCCATGGATTGGGTTAGCGGACGCGCTTATAGAATTGGATGAAGAAATGCGATGAACAACAAAAAGATATTAATAGTTGAAGATGAAGAGAAAATTGCCGAGGTAATGACGGCCTACCTGGAAAAAGACGGTTTCAATGTTCAGTCTACTACCAGTGGTTTGAATGCTGTAAAGTTGATTAAAGAATTACGCCCTAACCTGGTGGTTCTTGATTTGATGCTGCCCGACCTATCCGGCGAAGAAATCTGTACGCAAGTGCGCCGCTTCTCTGATGTGCCCATAATCATGGTAACTGCCTTAACCTCTGAAGACAATCGGGTCGCGGGTTTGACTATTGGGGCAGACGATTATTTAACTAAACCATTCAGCCCTCGAGAGCTGGTGGCTAGGGTTCATTCGATACTTAGGCGAGTAGATAGTAAAAATTTACCGCTGGCTGATATTATCACCTTTGATAGCGAGAAGTTATCTATCGATATCACCCGGCATGAGGTGAAAATCGAAGGTACGCTAGTATCTCTGACTCCGTTGGAATTTAAATTATTGGTAACCTTAGCTCGTTATCCGGGCCGAGTTTATTCCAGATTGGAATTAGTTAATAAGCTTCAAGGGTATGACTTTATTGGTTATGAACGTACCATTGACGCTCATGTGAAGAATTTACGACAAAAAATAGAAAGTAATTCGAAAAAACCGCGTTTTATCAAAACTGTATTCGGAGTTGGTTATAAATTTGAAGCTTAAACGGCTTTGGCAAAAATTAGCATTGAGCTTTATCGCCGTGGTAATCGCGGTATCTCTAGTAACATTTTTTTGGATAAATTTAGCTTTTGAAAATAGATTTCAAGGTTATGTTAACCAGCGCTTACAGTTGGAGAGGCATCGAATAGTGCAGAATATAGCTCTGGATTACATTGTTGCCGGGGGCTGGTCGAGTGATGTTTTACGCAATATACCAACACTAGCCAGGGAAAACGACGTAAAAATAAAAATTGTCAGCAATGACGGTGAGACAATAGCGTTGGCGCCGGTGAAGCATAACGAATTAAAAGATACTATTTTAAGCGCTTACGCGGACAAGATTCCGATTATAATCGGAAGTAATCAAATAGCCGTAGCCTATATAGCTCCGATGGGTGGGCCCAATTGGATACCTAAAGAAGATATTCGATTTCGCTCATCGATTAATCAGCTGCTTATATTAAGCGGTATGGCCGCTGTTATCGCGGCTCTGTTAATCAGCTATTTGATAGCGACTCGTTTGACCGCGCCTTTAGGGATAATGACTCAAGCAGCGGGCAAGATAGAGGCCGGGGATTTATCATATCGAGTTGATGTCGGCGGCAGCGATGAGATAGGTGAATTAGCACATGCCTTTAACCATTTGGCCGCGGCGTTGCAGCGTCAGGAGCGGTTGCGCCATAATCTTACCGCTGACATCTCTCATGAGTTGCGTACGCCGCTGACGACAATCCGCAGTCATATCGAAGCCTATCAAGATGGAATAATGGAGCCTAATCAAGCTAATATCAGCTCTATCCATGATGAGATTATGCGTTTAACTCGATTGGTCGATGGATTGAGTGAAATTGCGCAAATTGAAAGCGGAAAAGTGAATATGGTAAAGAAAAATGTTGATATCGGCAAAATAGTTGAAAAAGTGGCGGCGAATTTAAGGGTTTCGTTTCAAGAAAAACAGGTTACCCTAAATGTCGGTAATGTAAAAAAACCATTAATGATTAATGCTGATGCTGATAGGATTTATCAAATTATTTATAACCTATTGAATAACGCGTTGAAGTATACGCCCATGGGTGGTACTGCCGCTGTCTCTTTACAGCAGCAAGGTAAGAATGTCAAAATAGTTATTAGAGACAACGGTATGGGTATTAGCAAGGAAGACTTACCGCTTATTTTTGAGCGGTTTTATCGAGTGGAAAAATCGCGTAATCGTTCAATGGGCGGTGCCGGTATCGGTCTCGCGGTCGTCAAGGAATTGGTCGAAGCCCATCAGGGTAGCGTTTCAGTCGCCGGCGTTATCGGTAAAGGCACTGAGTTTACAGTGATTTTGCCGATTTAAAAATTATTATTAATAAAATTCACATTTTCTTCATACTTGCTTCACAGGATATTCAAAACTTTATTTAATAATAGAGTAGGAAAATCACAAGACGTCTTTCCAACCTCATCCCTACAGATGCAGGAGAACGCATCTGTTACTAAGCGGGTAAGCATCAAGAGCCGGATGCTTACCCGCTTTTTTTTAGTGAAATAATCGTCAGTTCCGCTTATTTGGTTTATGATTAAAATATGAATAAAGAAAAATATTCTCAACAAAAAACGAAAGATATATACGCGGCTAAAGCACCGGCTTTGCTTACAGGATGTCGCCCTATCGATTTGGAGACGATTATCAAGGGTAATGGTTTTAATCATATTAAAACATTTTATATAAGCCGGAATACTTTTCCCTCCAAATTGATATACGCAAGAAAGTTGTGAGCTTGTTTGGGTAAACTAACCGGAATTAAGTAATCAATCTGCTATAATAGCTGTATTTATTAAGGGAAAGTGATATATGTTTGGTCGTTATCTAATTAACTTCAACCTAAAAAATATTCCGGTCCATAAAAGTGATTTGTTAATTATCGGCGGCGGTGTCGCCGGTTTGACCGCGGCTGTATCCGCCCATGATCGATTGGAAATTAATATTTTGACTAAAGGCAAAATCAAGCAGTCCAATACCTGGTTTGCTCAAGGGGGTATAGCCGCCGCTGTTGGTGAGGGAGATTCGACTGTCGCGCATTTTCAAGATACCATTAAGGCCGGCGGTGAACTTTGCGATAAGCAAGCAGTTAAAGTTCTGGTTGAGGAGGCCCGCGAGGCCATAGATTTTCTGCTGCACCTAGGAGCTAACTTCGATCGGCAAGACGGACGTCTGTTGTTGGCTAGAGAAGGCGGGCATTCTTTGGCAAGGGTTCTACATGCCGGAGACGGTACCGGTAGCGCTGTCGCGGCTACGCTAGGCAGGGCAGCCACAAAACTGCGTAATCTTCGGCTCAGTCAGAACTGCTTTGTTATCGATCTTTTGACCAAAAAAGGTAACTGCGTCGGTGCTCTTGTTTTTGACCATGACAGCCATAAATACGAAGCCTATCTGGCCTCGGCGACTCTTTTAGCCACCGGAGGTTTAGGGCAGTTATATTTAGCGACAACTAATCCGTTGTTGGCGACCGGAGATGGATTTGCCATGGCAATTAGAGCTAAAGCAAAACTGGCGGGTATGGAATTTATCCAATTTCATCCCACAGCTTTCTATGGCCGGGGAAATCCTCGTTTTCTAATTTCTGAAGCCGTACGCGGCGATGGCGCTTATCTTAGAGACGGCAGTGGGAAACGTTTCATGGAAGGCCTTCATGAACAGGCTGAGTTGGCGCCTAGAGATATAGCCAGCCGAGAAATAGTTAAAGTGATGCGTAAAACCGGCGCGGATTATGTGCTGTTGGACGCTACCCATATCCCAAAATCCAGGCTTGTGACTCATTTCCCGGGCATTTACCATTATCTTAAGGATAAAGGTTATGACATGGCCAAGGAGCCGGTGCCGGTGACTCCGGTCGCCCATTATATGATGGGCGGGGTAAAGACTGATTTAAATGGTAAGACCAGCTTACCCGGTTTATTCGCCAGCGGAGAAGTGGCCTCGACCGGAGTGCACGGAGCAAATCGTCTGGCCAGTAATTCATTATTGGAGGGTCTGGTGTTTAGTCGTCGAGTTATCCGTTATATATTAAAAATTGGCTTGTCTCCAATAGAGACGGACTTAAACTGGGAGGAATCCGCTTTACCGATCGCTGGCAAGCAGCCTGATTGGCATAGTATACGCTCATCGTTACAGAAATTAATGTGGGAAAACGTAGGCATTACGCGTCGGAAGAAAGATTTGTTGGCGGCAAGAGAACGTGTATTGGAGTGGGGAAGGCGGATAAACAGTTATCAATATGATACTTCGCCGGCTTGGGAAGTTGAGAATATGATACAAATAGCGGAAATAATCATTAACGCGGCGCTGGCAAGAGTTGAAAGCGTTGGTGCTCATTTTCGGGTAAACTAAAGAAGGTGTGGAGATGGGCAAAAAAAACCTCTCTGATATTAATATTACTGATAATCCTCAAGTAAAAAATTTAATTAAACTCGCTCTGGGAGAAGACTTAGGTGATATTGGCGACATCACTACCGATGCGTTGATAGCAAATTCTGCTTTTTGTCATGCCGATATTATTGCTAAATCTGCAGGCATACTTGCGGGCCTGCCGCTCTGTGAAGCTGTTTTTAATCTAATCGACGCTCGAGTGGATATTCGGCCTGTCTTGAATGAAGGCGCTTCATTTGCAAGAGGTGATCGCCTGGTGGAAGTGAACGGTTCGACAAAGGCCATTATGGCCGGTGAGCGTCTGGTGCTCAATTTTTTACAGCACTTATCGGGAATAGCCACTCTTACCAGTCAGTATGTTGAAGAATGCCGGGGCGCTAAGGCACAAATATTTGATACGCGCAAAACTTTGCCGGGGCTAAGGGCGGTGGAAAAATATGCCGTAACTATCGGTGGCGGTCATAACCATAGGTATGGACTTTATGACGCGATCCTGATTAAAGATAACCATTTAGCCTTAGCGGAGAATATAGGCACCGCTGTCGCTATGGCTAAAAAAAGAGGCTTGGTCGAAGTGGAGGTCGAGGATTTGATTCAGTTGGATGAAGCCCTGGCGGCGGGAGCGGATATTATTTTACTTGATAACATGGGCATTAAAATGCTTAGAGAAGCTGTCATTCTTAGCGGCGGTCGGGCGATACTGGAGGCATCAGGGGGTGTAACTCTAAAAACAGTGCGTTCTATAGCTGAGACTGGAGTGGATAGAATCTCGGTCGGCGTTATTACTCAGGGCGCCAAGCCACTTGACATAGCACTGAATGTTGCCGAGGTATCAGGGAGCTCTTAAATGCTTGATATTATCACCGGCTATCTTACAATTTATGGTTATTACTTTCTTTTTTTAGCAACGGTTATTGAGAGCATCCCTTTTATCGGACTTGTTTTTCCCGGTGAAGTCATAGTAGTAGAGATCGGAAGAGCGTCGTGTAGGGAAAGAGTGTAGATCTCGGTGGTCGCCGTATCATTAAAAAAAAAAATAAAAGAAAACATTACATGGGAGATCGGAAGAGCATACGTATGAACCAATATTACTACACACAGCAGAGTGGTAGTCTCACAACATAATCATCACCTACTCC
>CAJVYJ010000013.1 GCA_913009475.1 uncultured Actinomycetes bacterium
AGCAATACTTCAGCGGGGCCCCGGGTTATCCTCGGCCTCACTCCTCGCAAAGGAGAGTGGCTCCTAGTGAGATCATGCTCGCCTTAGCCTCAGAGACGCTTTTCTCTGAGAATAAATAAAACCTGACTTCATTGGTCGATAGTTGTTAAACGGTCTCAAATATCAAAACGTAAATCAACAAAATCTTCACGGGCGGAAACAAGATTCGCCTCTATACTTTTCCGCCCCCGTACTTTTTTATTTGCAAATTGCGTTTCGCGTTTCTCTATCATCTACCCGCTATCCTCAAACCTCTATGCTTTCACAGCGGTCATTCTTGACGCCCCGACTAGGAATCAAGGGATACAAGGTGCCGATGCTATTATAGGACGCTAAAAGGCACGATGAGCATTATCACTAGTTAAATTTCATCAATCTTATTCTTAGCCTGCCTGACTATCTTATTGAGTAGGCCGGAGCTGATAACTTCTGCGTTTCTGGATAGTAGGGCGAGTTTATAAAGCTGGTAAGTTTCATTTAGCGGTCTTTAGTGGTCCATTTTCTCATAGTTTTTTTCTCAATTTTATTTAACTTATCTTTTGCTGTTTCTCTGGATTGTTTCATTTTCCATGCATATAATTCTTTTTTATTTCCTCTACACCTAAGACAATAAGCTTCCGGTCTCGTTAGGCTTTCAATTTTAAAAGTAGTATTACATTTTTTGCATTTTCGATTAGTCAGCTTCCTTGATTTGTTGTCAGCCCTTCTTTTAGTCGTTCGTAATTTTGCCCTGTACTTTTGACACTCAGTATTTTTACAATATAAAGTTAGTTTATACGGATGATTATCATCGAACACCCGCCCGCAATTTATACAAACTGCTTTACCTTTAAGCTTTGAACGCTGATGTTTCTTAAAGGCTTTGGCCGTCGATTGTTGCCAAGGGGTAATTATTGGTAGGCCAATCAAGAACTTAGTATTTTGCATTAAACAACCATAAAAATAAGTCTCAAATCTGTTTAACTTTTGTTTTGTTGTCAACTTAGATAAATATTTGAAGAGAAAATCAATATATTTATTAACTGTTTCTATTGATAGGTCGAATTCTTTAATAATACCTTCTAATCTATCAATAAAATCTGCTTTAGCTTTTTGGTTGTATTCCTGCTGATAGATTTCTTTATATGTTCTGTCGCCTTTATATTTTCGCATTGTAGCAAGGGCTCTTCGTAATCTATAATCGTCTTTTTTATAGTTTAATAACCATTTTGGTATAGGTAGCGCGTCCTCTGAGTTATCTTTAGCCGTGGTTTTAAGCTCTTCCATGGCTGCTTTTAAGAACTCATCACTGTACCATTTTGGGGTATGCATAGTCTTCGATGACCATGTTGTTCCGTCGTTATGTTTTATTGTTTCGCGTTCAACTGGAATATCAACACTATTATTCATAAAATCAATCGTATACGTAGAACTTAAAGCGTTAGCTATTTGTTTAATTAGCATACTTAAACAATTTATCTCCTCAAAGGTGGTAATATCAACCAAAGGTGCTTTCAGGATTATCGCAAGATAAAAAGAAAATACTTGAAAATCAGCATAAAGCGGAATAATAGTGCTATCCCGATTAAGTTTCTTTGAAAACTTTAAAAAGCTTTGCCATTGTATAAAAGTTTTATCTTTAGGATATGAGAGTTTATCACTTAATTTATATCTAGTTAGCCAATATTGACGACCCCTAAACATATACAAAACTTGTTCAAGCTCTGGTTTATTTACAGCTTCTTTTTTAGCGCTTTCATATATTTCATTGCTTCTCTTTACATCTCTTACCAGCGGCTCGTTAATGCTTAAGTGAACCCGATAAAAAGGTATTAGTTTTTCTGTAAATACTAGATTTTCAAGGCCATAAATTAACGGTATCTGGTCAAAGGGCGGAAAGTAAATAGAAGCACTTAAATAACGCAAATACTCAAGCTCTTCTCTGAAAGTCCTTTTTTCCTCTTCGGCTCCACCTTCAATATCCAGCTTGCAAACTGGTCGCCAACCCATAGTAGTACAAGCTTGGATTAATTCAGCCGGAGTTAAAAGATTGTCCGGCTCAAAAACTGAATGATGGCTTTTGGAAAAATCTTCTAAGAAGTTGTTACAAAACCTGTTACAGGTTGTTTTAACATCCTTGTTTGGTTGTAGTATATTCATAAAATTTACATTATCAAAGGAGCGCAGTTCATGCAAATAGTTAAAGTAAGAGCCAAAAAAAGACTTACTCAAAAGCAGCGCACAGAGCGCGTCGGTATGAGTGGTTCGCTAATAATTCTAGTGGAGTTGGATATTACAAGCGCTTATTTAAATTATGGTATGAAGTGTCTAAAGTTTTGGACGTACTGGAAAGTAATTTATTTAAATAAAAATGATGAGTAAGGCCACCCAGGTGTGGCATTCGAATAATCGACTAAATCAGGTATATCTGGTGATGGCCGGTTGTATGCCGTTAGGTACATGCTTAAAGCGTGATTAATGATAAATCTGTCGAGTTCATGCAATCCAACTTATCATTAAATGGAAAGATATAAATTAGTTTGAGAGAAAAAATCTCATTAATATTTGATATAATGCCGATATTTGGGTATATTAGTTAAAGTAAAGAGATAATATCACATAGAAAGATTATACTATGATAATAAGCTTTTCAGTCGAAAATTGGATGTCATTTCGTGATTCAACAAAATTTTCAATGTTGGCCAGTAGGGAGCGACAGCATGGTGAAAGACTTCCGCGAGTCGGTAAATATAAAACAAGAGTTCTGCCGATTTCGTCGATATACGGCAGCAATGCTTCCGGTAAAACCAATCTTTTTAAAGCCTTAAGTTTTGCCAGGTCACTAATAGTAGACGGTACTCAGCCGGATAGTTTGATCAAGGTTGATCCTTTTGTGCTTGATCCTAAGTATACTGATAAGCCAAGCCGGTTTTCTTTTGAGCTATTAATTGATGATAATTTCTATGAGTATAGCTTTACTGTAAACAACAAATCAGTGCTGGAAGAAAAATTTGTTAATATCCACAATGTTGATCGCGTTATGTATGAAAGAAAAAACGGTAAGATTTCTTTTGATAAATCTCTGGAAAAAGATCAGTTTTTCCATTTTACTTTTAGGGGCACGCGCAGCAATCAGCTTTTTTTAACGAATACGGTTTTACAAAATATTGACATATTCAAGCCTGTTTACGATTGGTTCAAACATACACTGGTGTTGGTGGCGCCGGATTCCAGGTTTGGTAATTTTGAGCAATTCATTGAAGGTAAAGACTCTTTGTATACAAAAATAAATGACATGCTTTCTCAACTGGACACCGGTATTATTGAAATTGGCAGCCGAACCATACCCTTTGAGAGTTCAAGTGTTCCCAAAGGATTGGAATCTATGCTTCAGAAAGAATTAGAGGAGGGCGCCACACTTAGATTGGCGGGAGGAGCATCAAGTGAGAGTTTTCTGATAACTAAAAAAAGGGGGAAACTGACCGTAAAGATGTTGACGACGTATCATCCGTGTTCAGACGGTAAAAAAGTTAATTTTAAAATGAGTCAGGAGTCCGACGGAACCCGGCGCGTACTCGATCTTATTCCCGCGTTTTTAGATTTATCAGCGCCTGATTCTAAAAAAGTGTATGTTATCGATGAGATTGATCGTAGTCTACACACGTTACTAACGAGACAATTACTGGAAGGTTACCTGTCCTCTTGTTCTTCAAAGAGTCGCTCTCAGCTTTTGTTTACAACACATGATGTTTTATTAATGGACCAGCAGCTACTTCGCCGCGATGAGATGTGGGTTACTGAGCGTGATTTAAACGGAGCTATAACCATAATATCATTTAGTGAGTATAAAGATGTTAGATACGATAAAGATATCCGCAAGAGCTATCTGCAAGGTCGGCTGGGTGGAATACCGCATTTATTTTATTCTTCTTGCCGTGAAAATATTGGCGATAAAGCTTAATGTTCCCAAGGTTTAAGCGGCTACCCGGCAAACGCGCTTATCGTAAAATGTTTGTTATTGCCGTTGAAGGTAAAAAAACGGAGCAGGACTATTTTCATATTCTTAACAGTCAAAACTCTGTTATTCATATTCATTGCATAAAAAGTAGCAATCAAAGCTCACCTTCCCATGTGCTTAAAAGGATGGATAACTATCTTAAGCAGCAATCACTTCGGAAAACTGATGAGGCCTGGCTGGTTATTGATAGGGATATGTGGTCGGAAACTCAATTAAGTGAGCTTTATCGTTGGTCGCAAAGGCAAACAAATTACGGGCTGGCTTTAAGTAATCCTAAGTTTGAGTTTTGGCTTCTGCTCCATTTCGAAGACGGCAATGGAATTGCGACACCCCGCGAATGTTCCACGCGGCTTGAAAAGTATCTACCTAATTATCAAAAAGCCATAAATATTAATAATATTACAGTTGAGCGGATTGATAATGCTATTAAGCGAGCGATAAAAAAAGATAAACCGCCCTGTGTGGATTGGCCGCGAAATCCCGGGACAACCGTATATAGGTTGGTTGAAAAGATTATAAAGGAATTATAATTTACCGTTAATAGTTTTCATAACTTCACTAAAGCTTAAAAGGCCGGCTTCAAGATTTTCCATAATTTCACCGGCAAGTTATCCAAACCAGTTATTTTTAAAAAATGTAGATAGGTTCACTATTCTGAATAATCTATATAATAAGTGGTGCTGGCAAATACTTTATCAATATTTTGTTTTTCGGGTGAAATGTCCATGATTGTTTTTCCCTTTTCTTACAATTATATTTTTCGCCGATTCAAAATCGGAGACATTGTGCGCCATTTTTTCTCAACGTAGCTATGAGAGTACATAATCAGTGCTATTATCCCGCGAGCGTTTCGAGATAGTTTTCTCGCCTTGACCATAAGGCAGCTGTTACTTTATACGCCTCCAAGGCTTCTATTACATCCCCGCCAACTTCACGTTCGTAGTCATTAAGAAAAGCATAGGCTTCCGCGCCATCGCCTCTAGCGTCTCGTGTATCTCCAAGAGCAAAAAGGTAGGCCCCAATTGTATTCTTATTGGGAGCGTTAATCGCTTGAATAAAGCGTTCCGGCCGAATACGGGATTTAGGGATTAGGAAGTCAATAGCATGATCGAAACCACTTCGACCCGATATTTTTACGCGCGGACTGTAACGAACGTCATGATTATCAAGAAAATTCTTGACGTCTTCCCAGAAAAAACCAGCCACACGCGGTTGGGCCATAACAAACATGTCATTTATAGCAAGCATAGCTTGAACTAAGGCATGTAGACGTTGTCCAATGTCTCTTTGGGATGCTTCCACCATGAGTTGTTTGCCGTCCGTGTGGACACCAAATCCGTTCAGAACGACCTCTAAAACGGCCTTACGCTTCGGCGTGTTTAAATCTAGTCCACTTGTACGCAGATCTGAAAGAATGTACCCATCGTCGGAGAGAACTATTTTCCCATCATTCTTTACTGCATAGATCTGTAGATGGTCATTATGACGATCCAGGAACGGAGTCGTCAGCTCACATGATTTTTCAAGCTTCTCGATTGAAAGACCTCTTCGCAGCCATAGAATATATGCTTCTACCAGTTGGTCGCAGTCTTTTCTATTCATCGCAAACCCCCTTGGAATAGAGGCACGTTTTTTACATTGCAATAGCGATAGAAGTCATCCAGTATCTGTTGAATATCTGATGGATCACTAAATTCTTCATATTCGATAGGAAAGGCCCATTTATCTTCATAGCCTTCGCGGTAGCGATGAATTGGGTACCAACTATCTTATTGCCATCAGGATTGGAGTGGGGTGCCGCATTAACATCGAGCCTGACTAGCACTATGATTTTACGACCGCGGGTCTGATACCTGAGCTTGGAAAGCCGGAATATGCCACGCCAAAGATCGAACAAAAAAAGTTCTCGTTTATCACTGCCAATCAGCTCATGAGTTTGATCGGTACCCGGAGGTATAGATATTGTAGCCGGATGTATAAATGTTTTTTCCATTGCAATCAAAGTCTCAGCTTCAGCTTGTGTAAGCATACTATTGTATTCTCTCCCACATCTGAATCACAAGAACCTTTCGTCATTCATTCGCTTCTTAATATCCATAGTTCCGATGTAAAATATATCTAATTTAGTAAACAATCGTAATTGTATCGTTTTTGTAGTATCTTCGTCAATCAGCCCGGCTGCTTGTCAACTGATTTGAGAGTAAGACTGGATTCCCGACCGGAGCCGGAATGACAAGATTATTCTAAAGCGAGAGGATGTCTGTCGGTCGACAAATGCGAGTATAGCGTTGAGCGAATGAGGACCTTGCGTATCAAGGACTTTCATCCTCCAGAACTGATTGAGTAGTTGCACTTAAGCCCGATTAACGATTTCGATTTACAATTTACGCGAAGTTTTTATAAAAAATTTTTATAAAAACTTCTTGACATACCCTTGGGGGTATATTATTTTTGAAAGGTAAACCGATTGGAGGCAAAATGAACGATCTTATCTATGAAACAAGTTCTAAGAAGAGCATTACGGAAGTTCGAGCTGCGTTGGAGGTGTCCTTAAAGGAACGCAAATTCGGTATTTTAACGGAGATAGATGTGGCTAAGGTCATGGAGAAAAAGGGTGTGGAATTCCACGATGAATTGTTGCTTTTAGGGGTCTGTAACCCTAATTACGCGAAGGAAGTTTTAGAAATCAACTCGGACCTGGCGGTGATGCTGCCGTGTAGCATTGTAATTCAAAAAAATGGCACCGGCAGTATTATTAAATTAGCCAAACCGAGCCAACTGGTTGCCTTCTTCCCCGACCAGGATAGACTGGCTGCTTTTGGTGATAAGGTTGAAGAGCTTCTAAGGGCGGCGATAGACGATGTGGTAGCTGATGATAAAAATATTGATTAGTGGAATTATTATTATCATAACCGTAACGGTCGGCGCTTGCGCCTCATCTTCTACTACAGATGTTTCCCAAGCTCCGACGAACTCCGCGCCGGCGCCGGCTAACAATGGCTATAAGAATATATCCCAAGAAGAGATGGCACAATTAATGAAAGAGGGCGTACCTTTAATTGACGTACGCCGGCCGGAGGAGTACAAGTCAGGACATGTTCCCGGCGCAAAATTAGTTCCACTAGGTACATTATCGGCTGCGGCCGCTAATTGGGATAAGCAAAAAAAGATTATTGTTATTTGTCAAACCGGAAGTCGCAGTGCCGGCGCCGCGAATTATTTAGTAAATCAAGGTTTTACTAATGTCTATAATTTTCCGCGGGGAACTATGGGATACAACGGTCAACGGACAATGGGAATGAACGCTAAATAATAAGGAGGAGGTATCATGCCTGCTTACGACTTTAAATGTAACGCATGCGGCCAAGAATTTGAGAAATTTACCACCGGAACATTGGAGGAAGCCAACAAAGTTTGTCCAAAATGCGGCAATCATGACACGGTACGGCAATTTAAATCCTCGCCGGCCGTTCATAAAAGTGATTCCAGCTGCAATATCAGCACTTCCGGCTTTGGTTGAGGCTAGATAGAACGGCTCAGGTCGAGCCTTATAATTATAATAATAGGTAGTGGTTGGATAGATGGAAAAAATTATTAATCGCTTAAAACGAGTTGAGGGCCAGATAAGAGGCCTGCAACGCATGATTGTGGCCGGCGAAGACTGTGATAAGTTTTTAGATCAGTTGACGGCGGCCAGGTCAGCGTTGGATCGTATTGGGCGCTTAGTTATAGTCAACAACATGAAAAAATGTGTTGGTGAAAAAGTCGGCGGAGATGAAGAATTTTTACAAAATCTTGATGAGGCGATTACTCTATTTGCCCAACATATTGACAGGTTAAAATAAAATGCTTAAGGCGGTCATTGATTACCAGGCTTGCGGTTCGCTGGCTTGCACGAAATGTAAAGCCAGGTCCGGTTGCGAAACCAGAGCGCTCATAAAAGTCGACCCCGACGAACCGGCCGCGGTTGATCCCGCCCTATGTATGGGATGCGGGGATTGTGTCTTGATATGCCCTATTGGAGCTATTAATATCATCGATACTTAATTTGTTGTGTTTGCAAGCGTCAAGCGTGGGATCTCATTTTATAATCTGCGTTAACGCTTCACGATTTTATCGGCTTCGTCACGATATCAAACTTGCTTTTTCTTCGCTGTGCTGTTTAATCTTTTTATCCTCTAGTATTGGCAATTTGACTATAATGTCTCTGCCGTTCTCCTCACCGTTTTTAGCTATTATTTCCCCGCCGTGATTTTGGATGACACTCCAGGCGACGGAGAGCCCCAAACCGGTTCCACGACCGTCAGGCTCAGCCGCGTAAAACGGTTCGAATATTTTCTTTAGGGTCTCTTGCCCCATACTGGGAGCATTATCATGAAAAGTCATTGTTAAGGTATCGCCTTCAATATAAGCGGATATTATAATGTGGCCGCCATCGGGGAGAAAATCAATGGAGTTATTGAGTATATCGATAAACGCGTGTTTTAATTTTCCACGATCGGCGGAGAGATATGGTAAGGGGCGTTGTAATTTTTTAACGACCCGAATACCGCTATGGCGATACTTAGGCTCCATAAAACTAAAAACATCATCAAGCAAAGCTTTTAAGTTGGTTATTTGAAAATGAGATTCCGAAGTATGTGAGTAGTCCAGCAGGTCACCGGCAATATCCATAGCCTTGCCCGATTCACGGCTTATTATTTTCAAGTCCTTGATAAGGTCGCCGGAAATCTTATTATCTTTTAACATGAGCTCGGACAATATTTTTATTTTTTTAAGCGGTCCTTCCAATTGATAAGTAATATGGGTTGCCAACTCGCCCAGAACTACATATTTAGCTGACTTAATAATCCGCTCTTGGAAAGAACTTAAGTCAGGCGCCATTATTAACATAACGCTGCTGCCGATCAATATAGCTCCGGTTCCGGCCAAAAGAACATCTAAGCTGACATGAAACACTAAATAAAGCACGGCATAAGAGAGCTTATCGGCATAACGGCCGAATAATATATCAACAGAGAGTAAAGCATCGCTAATAGCCAATAGGGGTATAAGCGATAAAATTGTTGAGAAGATGGAAAGGCTGTAAATTGACAACTGGTGCTGTTTTTTATATAGGTCTATGGATTTTGCTATTAAGGCGTAGGTAATAAACAAGGTGGGGAAAGTGGTAATAAGCAAGAAAGGCATCTCAATAGAGTTTCTCCAGGCAAAATTGCTTTGCAACCCCAGTAGAGCGGCTACAGCAAAAGTTGCCAACATTATTACGGACATTGCGGGTACGGAAAGTATTTTTTTGCTTTCAAGGTTAAAATAAAGAGATTCAAGCTCTAAGAGAGCTATAAAGATAAATATTAGGCCGATAGGTGCTGCCAACATATGCAAATAATGAAAAAAATCATGAAATTCGGGGCTAAAAAGATGTTCCGCCACTTCGCCGAAACCGATTAAGCCGATAAAAATTATTCCGCTTCTAAGCGCGAACCAACCTTGCCTAATATAATAAAATTTTCGCCAAAGCAATCCGGCGACAAGTATGCTGGATAAAAAGAGAAAACCACCGGCTAATATATGGACATTTATCTCCAATAAACCTTTATGACCGAAAAATTGACCCTCAATAATACCTTGGTTAATAAACATTTTCTCGCTCGGTCGAATTCTCAAATTTTCTTCGGCCACAAGGGCTTTTCGGCCGAACACTTAGAAATCTTATGCAGTTGCAAGTTTATAATTAAGTATACACTATCGCATCTTAATGATATACTAATTAGTTTTTGCATTATTTTCAATGAGTTTTTCTTGGACGGTATTCTTACTAGGTTAGATGGTTGTTATTATTGGATTAGAGGTTTCTAATTCTCTTCTTATTTTAACTATTTTTTATAGATATATTTACCATTTTATCCATACTCGCAATCTCTAATATACGTCGCACTTCTCTTGACTTGACGATTAATTTAATTGTGCCTGACTTTTCGCCGGCCGACTTGGCGGCGAAAAATATCATATTTACACCAGCACTGTCGATATAGTTGGTTTTTCTAAGATCTAATATCAAGCTGTTTGATTGTGATAATAGGTTTTTAACCGCTCTAGCCAGAGGATCGATATTAAAATGGTCGATTTCGCCTTCTACTTTAACTATGGATTCCGGTTCTTTCTCTATAGTAAATTTCACGTTTCACCCTTAAACCCTAATACCACTAAGGCGATATCATCAACCAATAAATGACGATTAAATCTATCAACGTCAGCAAATATCTTGCCGGCGATTTTCTGAGGACTATTGTTAATGTATTTAATGAACAACCGTTCCAACCTGCCTTCACCATATAATTTTTGATCATGTCTGGCTTCAATGACACCATCCGTATAAATCAAAAGACAATCATGAGGTTTAAGCTTGGTAAAACGAGATTTAAATTCCTGGTCCGCAAATATCCCAATTGGCGGATTACCGCCGACTAAATGATCAACATCTTTTGTCGCCGCGTTATATTGCAGCGCCGCCGGATGGCCCGCGTTACAATATTGTAAATTCCCTGTTTTTATATCAAGTAAACCAAAAAACAAAGTGACAAATTGATTTTTCCCTATTTGGGAGATGATGAGATTATTAGTTTTTAACATTATCTCGTTAAGAGTCAACCCTTCAAATATTAGAGCGCGCAGTGTATTTTTAACAATACCGGTAAGCGTAGAGGCTTCAATGCCTTTACCGGAGACATCGCCGACAACAAACCCGAAACTTTCCCCCAAATTAATAAAATCATAGAAATCACCCCCGACTAAGGCACCGACCGACGCTGATTTATACTCTACGCCTATCTTGATTTCCGGGAACTTAGGCTTTTCCAATGTCATAAAGGATTGTTGCAAAGTCTCAGCAATTACTTGTTGCGCTTTAAAAGTCTTGGCGTTTTCAATAGCGATAGCGGCCTGCCTGGCAATACCTTTGGCCATATCGATCTCTTCCTGAGAAAAGGAGTGCGATATGCCTGGTTTATCCAACGTCATTATCCCTAAGACATTTCCATGTATATTTATTGGTATAGCCAACAGCGATTTTATGGAGAATTTTTTAGCCAACTCAAAAAAATTCCCCGTCGACTTGGTGAAATCATCAATTGATAATACTTTTTTCTCTTGTATTACTCGTTGAAAGGGTCCATCCGGCTTAAGATTCAACTCGTAACCAGACAGAAGGTTTTCAAAGTTATGAGATAATATTAATTGATGGGTCTCCGGATGATAGAGCCAGATAGCGGCTCTACTGATATGAGTCAATTCCGACGTTAGATATATAAGCCGTTCTAATATTTCATTCAGTTTCAGAGAAGAGACGATTGTCTCCGAAGCCTCCAGTAATAACCTTGAATTATTTAAAGCATGCTTTAAAGCCTGGTGAGAATTAGCGTTAGCTATGGCGACACCGATTTGGCTGCAGATAGAAGTCAGTAGGTCGATCTCGTGTTCCTTCAGCTTTCTGTCAACCGGAGCGAACAACTCTAAAACTCCAATTACCTTATTTTTAAAGATAATGGGGGCTGCCGCCAGACAATCTATGCCCATCAGTGATTTAGCGTCAAGACATATAAATTTCTTTTGCGGCGTACCAAAGCCGGAAAATATTTCTTTGGTATTAAAAGCGGTGCCGGTGCAGCCCTCACCGCGAGCAACAACCGACTTGGCTTTTATGAAATCGTCCGTGAGATTACGTTGTACCTGTAAAGTCAACTTATCTGTTCGACTATCATGTAAGTAAATGCCGCCGTTATTAACTTTAAGATTGCGCATTGTCTCGTCCAACGCCACATCTAAGATGGTATTTAAGTCAAGCGATTTGGCTAAGGCTATTGCCAGTTTGTTGAGTATATTCAGTTCTCTGATCTCATCCAGATCTATATTTTCCATTTAGCTCACCAATTATTATTTTATCCGTATTTTAGGTTTGATAAAAGTAAAAGAAATAACAGTGCTTGGTTAAAAGTCAAAGACCTCGGAACTTTCTTTATACATTAGAGTAAAGACCAGCCAGGCTAAGAAAATAGTGGCGCTTGATAAAATAATGGGGATAGAAACGCTGAATGTCAAGGATATACCGGCAATGATGGCTGGTAAGGCTTGGGATAGCGAGAGTACCGACTGTCTTATTCCCAGAACTTCACCTTGAGAGGTATCACTGACCATATTAGATAGAAGCGTGGAAAAATTTGGTTGAATGAATCCATAAAAAATCGCTAAGAAAGGTAATATGAGATAAAGATAGAAGACGTTTTTAGGTAAGATCAATAGCATCATAATTATAGAAGTCGCTAAAATCGAGATGATTAAGAGCCGAGCGGGTTTATATTTTGCCGACACCGGCCTAATAATGACTCCCTGTGAAACCGCCACCCATACGCCGACGTAGGCAAAGAACATGCCTATCTGCGCCGGTGTATAGGCAAATTTTATATGGAGAAATACCTGGGAAAATTGAGTGAAAAAATTCCAGCCGAAGTTCATCAAAAATACACTAATAAACAAGATACGCAGTTCTTTAATGCGTAGAGCTTTCTTAATGTTGATAAACCCATCCACAAAACTTATGCGACGGTAGACTTTTTTAACCAGTGTTTCGTTAAATTTAAATAATACATATAGGAGATTAGCCAGTGATAAGAGGGCCGCGAACCAAAAAGGCGTAGCGTAATTAAACCAGGAAACTATATGGGACTCAGTCAGGATTCCACCGATGACCGGCCCAAATATAAAGCCCAGGCCAAAAGCCATACCGACCAAGGCAAAATTCTTGACCTTATTTTCCTCATTGCTGATATCAGCTATGGCCGACATCGCCACGGAAATATTTCCTCCGGTAAAACCGTCCAATATACGACTTAAAAAGAGCAGTACGACATTGGACAAAAGAATGCCTATGGCAAACAGCGCATAACCGATAATGGTCCCGATAAGTGAGATAGATATGATTCTTTTCCTGCCGTATCGGTCTGAAAGTCGGCCCAGGATCGGAGCTCCAAAAAATTGCGCTAAAGGATAAGCGGCAATCAGCAGACCAAGTAAGATATTACGCATATTTTCGGAGACTGAAGGCGAAAAATAGCTGCCTTTAAAGAATATTAAGGGCAGTAAGGGGATGACAATGCCTATACCCAAGAGGTCGATAAAAACAATTAGGAACAGGGAGAAAAGTGTAGATTTTCCGGCTTTACTTTTCTTATCTATTGTAAACTCGCATATTATTGGTTATCAATTTTAGACGGTAACATCCTCGCGAGACCGTTAGACCGGCTTGCCGCAAGAGGGGCAGAATTTATCCTTTTTCTTTAATTCAGCGCCGCAATCAGCGCAATAATGCTTTTTCTTAGTCTTTTTTCCATACTTTGCTGTTGGGTAGGACTTAGTTTTCTTTTTCTGAGCTTCATTTACTGATTTCGCGCGCCAAATCGCCGCGCCGATACCGCCACCGATTAATACGAGCGCCGCTAAAATGCCGATAATCGTATTACTCCGGCTGGTCGGGCTAACCGGTTGATTCTGTCCATTAGTCGACGGCTGGTTGGTATCTTTTTTATAAGATACCGTGTAACTTGTTTCTTGCCCTACTTCCGGATTTTTATAATTATAAAGATAATAAGTAAATCCCTCATTGTCGGCGGTGTTACTTGTGGAGGGAGTGATTTTAAAATCAGTCGCTCTAAGCGGCTTCTGAATTTCTACCTGCAAATTATCAGAAACCATTGAGGTCTTGAAGGTAAGGTTAAGATTTCTCTGTTTGTCCGTACCGAGCTGCTGGTAATAAAGTTCAGTTTGGAATCTGGGGTAAATCGTCTCATAAGTCAAGATATCATAATCAGTACCCGGTGTTACTTTGTGGGTGGCCCAGGCCCGATCGTATTGAAACTTGCCGTCAGGGTCGATTGCCGCCGTTGAGGAGACTTTAGCGCCTTTAGGTATTAATATCTTTACAGTAGCCGGCACTGAGGCGCTGTTCTTAAGCTCTCCTTTATAGATGCCTAAGACTGATTGGCGGTCGTACTCCGGCCAAAAGGAGACTTTCAACAGTGATAGCTTAGTCGGCGGTACGGTAGATGTTTCATTGGCGCTCTGGGCTAAGGCCGTCACCGGAACCAGTAAGATGATAATTATGGTGGAGATAAAAATCGTTAATTGTTTTAATCTACTAATCTTCCTCAACTCCTATTCTGTTTAGAAACGCGGCTCGCGACATATACCGGCCGGGGCAATAACCAGCAACAGTATAAATAATAACATATTTATGATTAAATTATTATTTTTTAGCGTTACAATACTTTTCCTATACGGGAACGAAATCTCCATTAACGAATTACCTTACCCAACAATTGAAGTCTGGTAAGTATCTTTCGAGTAAGATATGTTGTATCTGATTTCTTGGCCTGCTTCCGAATTTTTAAAGTTGTAAAGATAATAGGTAAAACCTTCGCTGATAGCCGTATCAGTTGTAGGCGGCGTGATTTTAAAGTTAGCCGCTTTGAGTGGTTTCTGGATTTCTATCTGTAAATTTTTCGCGGCGGCCGCGGTTTTAAAAGTAAAATGAAAATTTCTCTGTTTCTCAGCGCCGATTGGATAATAATAAAGCTCACATTGAAAGTTCGGGTATATTGTCTCATATGTCAATATGTCATACTCAGTTCCCAGCGTTACTTTATGAGTAGTCCAGGCGTGGTCATATTGGAATTGGCCGTCAGAGTCGACCGTGGCTGTTGAGGCCACCCCGGAACTCTTCGGGATAAATATCTTTACGTCTGCCGGTAATGTGACGTTATCTTGCAATTGGCCTTTATAAATGAGCAAGACTGATTGGCTGTCGTATTCCGGCCAAAAAGAAACTTTCATAATAGATAATAACCTTGATTTATTAATTTTTTATCAACCCTTGTTCTGATATGGTTCGCGATAAAATTAATAATAACATAAATTGTGACAAGATTATTTATTAGTGTTATGCACTACTCTTTGGGGAAATGGTATTTCAATGCCTGCTTTATCAAATGCTATTTTAATGCGTTTGCGCAATTCCCCGGTGACATCCCACTGTTTTAACGGTTGTGTCCTACCTAAAATTTTAATGATTACGGCCGAATCGGCAAAATCCTCGACTCTTATAAAACGAGGCGCTTCCTCGATTGCGTCGCACCAATCCGGATCCTCAGCCATATCAACGCCGACATCATTTATCACCTTAATGACTTTTTCCAAATCAGTGTTATAAGCAACGCCAATGTTTAAATTGACGCGCGCGTAATCTTTGGACATATTAGAGGCTTTTTTAATTTCACCATTGGCTATGTAATGAGCGGTTCCGTCCAAATCGCGCAGAACAGTGGCGCGTAAGCTGATATCTTCAACAACCCCGCTCG
Source organism: uncultured Actinomycetes bacterium (assembly GCA_913009475.1). Taxonomy (GTDB): domain Bacteria; phylum Actinomycetota; class Aquicultoria; order CAJVYJ01; family CAJVYJ01; genus CAJVYJ01. The sequence goes on from CAJVYJ010000013.1 coordinate 15,445, forward strand.
TCTCGTCAATTTTAATGACATCACCGACCCGGTACTGATTTTCCAAAATTATAAATAAGCCGGAAATGAGATCGCGGATCAAATATTGGCTGCCAAAACCCACCGCCACTCCGACGATTCCTGCCGCCGTCAACAATGGGCCGATGGCTATGCCAAATTCCGTTAAAATCATCATTGCCGCCGCCGACCAGATGGTTACTTTTAAAACGCCTCCGAATACACGGATTAAAGTATTTTCCCGCTTGGTCTCTGACTCAACGGAGAGATAGCGATCGGCAACGACTAAACTTCTGACAACTTTAGTGATAGCTGCTAATGATATATGGTTTACAATAATGGTGGCAACAAGAATTAGAACGATCTTGATGCCGCGACTCCAGAGCCAAGCGTTGCCGATAAAAAATATTTTTTCGATATATGCCGGCATTATCCTCTTCCTATTTTTATAATCTATTATTAAGAATGATTAACGATTCAAAATTTTATCTATCTTGTAACAATAATCGGTGGCTGTCAATATTATCCCGCGCCGCCGCCTCCTCCGCCACCTCCGCCGCCGCCTCCGCCGCTAAAACCGCCTCCCCCTCCGCTACCGGAGCTCATGCTTGAAGTTGCGGCGGCGGTCATGGATGACAGTGAACTATTCAACGTTTCCAAGCCGCTCAAGCCAGCCATACCCTGGCCGGTTGTAAACCAAGCCGGACCAAGATAGGAATTTTGAATATTTTTAGGTATTACTATTTTTAATTGGCGGATTACTTCTTTGGCGACACCTAAGCTGGTCGCGTAGACCAGATAGTACTCCCATATAGTCATAGACTGGGGGATAGCCTCATTCAAGCGGGAAAAGTGAAGCAAGAAGCGCCTAAACGCTGCCCATTGTTTTAATTGCAGCGCTCCTTCCGGTGAACGTCTCTTGAATATACGGGAGAAGCCGGCTTGGGTTCCACCCAACAGGATTGCCAATATACCAGTGCCGATTCCCATACCAAACAGCACAAAACCGCTAATGCTTACAAGTATTCCAATGGCTATATTTACCGCCATGGCTTGAGTGCCGGTCTTCTCAATAAAGTTATAACTTTTCGCTTCCCTGGTTATTGATTTTTTCCAAGCGGTAATAAATTTTCGAAAATCATTGGGTTTCTTTTTAGCATATTTTTTTAACTCCTCAATAGAGACTTTATTATCATCTCCGACTTTATTAAAGAAAAATTTAAGCAGCTTTTTTTCAAAAGCAAGCAACTTATCAGTATCTTTATTTTCTCTGGTCAAAATATAATCATTAACAGTTTTCTTCCCAAAAAAACCTTGTTTGGTTAAGGATGATTCCTCGATTTTTAAATATCCCCGACGAGCCAGGTCCATCATAGTCGCGGTTAGATTATTCATATCCACTCGGCCGAAGCCCCAGAGATAGCCGGTGATTGCCGGTGGGTAATCCGCGGGCAGCTCCCGGAAATATTCGCCCTCAAAATCGACTTTATGTTCCTTGCCGTATAAAAACCAAAGAATAAAACCGACAATCAGTGCTATGACCGGCAACACCAGCCCAATAATGTTACCGGCTTTAGCTATAATTCTTTTACGGTTGGCCGCATCGGCCCATTTTTGCTCTTCCGCGAGAATAACCGGTAAACGTCTCTGGTTTGATTGTGATCTGATATAGGGCACTAGTTTATTGGAAAAGGCAGCCCGGCCTTCCATAAAAGTGTTAGCCGGTAAATTATTGACTTCGTACTTAACTGTACCGCCATTGACAATCGTAACCTTACCTTGAAACGGCCCATGTGCCCAAGCTTTAATTTGGCTCTTTTGCTCCCCGGGTGGTAGATGCAGTATGGCCACAACGCGATCGGTTTTCTTAGACCAATCTGAGCCTATCAGCTTCCAATAAAACTCAGCTATATCAGCATAAGATTTGACGCCGTTAATAACTTTATAGCTGATAATAAAAGTGCGCTCTTCATTGTCGGCGTTAAAAAACCAGGTAGCGGAGACGGCGTCATTAGTTTTACTGATTTTGCTGCTGCCCGGCCGGCCGCTGCCGTCCGGCTCAAGCAATATGCCGCCTTCTTGAATATGAAAATCGACGATATCATCAGCGCCTCTAATCAATATTTTGTAGGTAGCCCAATGAAAACTACCTGTAAAATCATAGGTCCGTGCTTCTTGATAGTTAAAAGAACCATCGGGGTTGACATGAACGTCTATTTTAACTGAAGAAAAGTGATAACTTTTGGCCAGAGCCGTGCCGCTGAAGACGACTACTAATATCAGAGATATGAAGATGATGCGAATGATATTCAAAAAGGTTCCGGATTTTTTCACGCCAACCTCCATAGAAATTAGTATGATTGTTTAAACTATACTTATAACCAAAGGTTATGGCAATACCTTTGGAGCGTAGAGGGGAGAGGGTAGCGGTGAGAAGCGCGACTGACTTTAAGAAGCATTTTTATATGCTTGAACCTGATTTTTTCCTGCTTGTTTAGCTCGGTACAAAGCTTTATCGGCTTTAGACACCAGCTTGGCGGCCGCGGTGGCGTTTTGGGGGTAAGCGGCCACGCCGATACTGACGGTTATGTGGATTGATTTACCTTTGCCGATTGATATTGGTTGTGAGCTTATGAGGTCACGGATTCGCTCTCCGCCGGCTAAAGCTTCCTGCATATCTATCATCGGTAGAATAATGGTAAATTCCTCGCCGCCATAGCGGGCCGCCGTATCTGTCTGCCGGACCGCTTTTTTTATCAGTTTCGCTAATTTTTTTAAAATTTTATCTCCGGCGATATGGCCGTGAATGTCATTGATTTGCTTAAAATTATCAATATCAGCCATTAACAGGGATAGAGGTGAATTATAACGCCGCGCCCGGTTTAATTCTTTTTCCAGCCGGTGATAGAATTCCAAATGATTCACCAGGCCTGTTAATCCGTCATGAACGGCAAGATGTTTAAGTTTTTTCTCATACTGTTTGCGCATAGTAATGTCACGTATCACGGCGCTGAAATACGGAGTGTTTTAGATCGGAAGAGCGTCGTGTAGGGAAAGAGTGTAGATCTCGGTGGTCGCCGTATCATTAAAAAAAAAAAAAAAAGACATATGAAACATTACGTCATTTGCATATATTCACATATAGTTGGTACTTTG